>JANXUN010000672.1 GCA_025356185.1 Gemmatimonadaceae bacterium | reverse complement strand
TGCCGACGCGATGGCCCGCTCGTCGACTACGGTTACGCTGTTTGGCACATCGTTTGCACGAATCACGCGTTGGCCAATCGATGTGATCAGCGCCGGTAGTACCGTTGGCAACGCGTCGAGCTCGATGCGGAGTGTGGTATTACGTATTCCGGTAATGGGTAATGGCCCATTACGCAGCATCGCATCGCGCACCACGATCCGCTGTTCGCGAAAGCCCAACGCGCGAACAATCAGCGTGTCTTTAACATCCACGGCCATCGCAAAAGCGCCGTTCACATCCGTCTGCGCACGCGCCGTTCCCCGCGTCGTACGCAGCTGCGCCAATACGATCGCCGCACCGTCGGCACGACCCAGCACCGCACCGCGCACCGTCATCGACGCGCTCGGCTGCGCGTGTACGAAACGACACGCGACCCCAACCCACAGCACGGCGCGTCCCAATGCTGCGCGCGATCTCCCCACCGCGATCACTTAATGCGCGCGTAGCGAATCGTGGGATACCCGCTGGCGCCGGTATTGCTGTAGTAGTCAATCACCTGCACCTTGTACACTTTTGCGCCCGACTTCACGAGGTAGATGTTGAACGCCGGATGCAGACGATCGTTGCCGGTGAGGTTGTAACGGAACGGCGCGCTTGCATCGGTCACCGAATTGGGAATTGGACCCACCAACTGCGCGAGATACGATGCGTACTGCGGTGCATCGTTCGCGCTCGTGGCGGTTGCAAACGTCGGCGACGCTGCTCCGGGATAACTTCCCGCGCCGCACGCCGTGTTGAGCGTTAGCGACAACTGATTCGGAGCGGGGTTAAACTGCACGTCCCAGTTGCAGGCGCTGGGCGCGGCCACCACCGAGTTGGTTGATAGGCTGACCGACGTAGTCGCACCCGCAGGTGCAAGCGTCATGCTCTGCGGCGCCCCAAGCGTCGTCCCCGTCTGAATGCGCGTCTCAAGCGTCAACGACGTCACCGCAAATTGCGGCGTGAACACAATTGATGTCGCATGAATCAGCGCGTACGATCCATTCGCGAGCTTCACTTTCCAGTACGCCGTCGCGTTCGCAGACGGCACGCCACTCAAATTCAGATAGCCCTGCTTGTTTTCGGTCAGCCGATCGGTCTGAAACAGGCTGTCGGCTGGCACGCGAGACACGCGCACCGTATCAAATGCCGTGAGCGTATTCGCCGCCGTAAACGCCAACACTTGATCGTTGGTGGCGACCTTGTTGTTGTCGAGCGCATAGCCTAACACGTTCTTGCTCGCGCCCCCAGCAATGGCGGGACTGTTCAATCGCAATTCGTATCGACGAAATGCGATGTCCCAATCGCTGCTCTTCGCGGTCAGGCCTCCCGTCGCGAAGCTGAAATAGACGAGCGTATCGCTGCTACTGGCATTCAGCGGTCCATACGTCACGACTTGGTTTACCGGCGGATCGAGCACTTCCCCATTCGGGCCGGTTGGATTGGCATCCGACTCAGAACACGCCGACAGCGTGAGCAGTGCGACAGCTATAACAGCAGCCTTCGATGACATTGAGGGGCGGACGAGAGTGAGCGGCATCGCGTCGATCCCAGGTTGCGAAATGCGACCTATCCGCGATGCTCCTGCACCCTACTAACGCGGCACCATCGCCGCGATCCGTACTTCTCCCACCGCGATATTACGCACGGTCTGTCTCCCGTCTCCCGTCTCCCGCGGGTCGTCTCCCGTCTCCCCTCTCCCGTCTCCCGTCTTTCCTACGGAACCGACTGCCCCCGCGTTCCCGGTGGCGTGATAGCGCTCGAACCGCTCGGCGTCATCGACGATGACGCGTCGACACGATCGTGTGCCACCAGCGGCGGACCAAGCGTCGGCTCGCACACGCCTTCGGCCGTTTCACGAATCAGTTGATCGACGACTGCTCGTAGATCGCCCGTTCGTGCATACGTCGCCAACTGCCGCTGCGCACTCGACCCCTCTTCGAGAATCTTGAATGCGTACTCGACTTCTTTGCGGGTACCAAGTTCGTCGAGCACGTCATCGAGAAACCATTCAATGAGTTCGCGAATGAGAACCGGCGCCGGCATCTCTTCTTTCTTGCCAAAGTCGATCAGTTTTCCGCTCAATCCCCATCGTACCGCACGCCACTTGTTCTCTTCGATGAGATCTTGCGCATAGACGCGAAACGTCAGGTTGTCGCGACGCAACTTCCACATCTTTGCGACGACCGCCTGCAATATGGCTGCGACACAGATCGCTTCGTCAACCCGCGTATTCACGTCGCAAATACGAAACTCAAGCGTGGGATACACATGATGCGGACGCATGTCCCACCAAATCTTCGAACCGTCCGGAATGCTGCGCGTCTTCACCAACGTATCGACTAAGTCCGAGAAGTCGCTCCACCCATGGAGAATTCTCGGCACGCCCGTGCGCGGAAAGTTTTTGAAGACGATGCTGCGATACGAATGCAATCCGGTGTTACGTCCAAACCAAAACGGTGAACTCGTCGACAAGCACAAAATGTGCGGCAACACATACCGCGCGGCATTGAGGCAGTCGATGCGAAACTCGGGATCTTCGATACCGACGTGCACGTGCGTCCCAAAAATCAACAGACGATGCGCCAAATCCTGCAACTCCGCCTTCACGCCCAAGTAGCGTTCTTTGGGCGTCATCTCCTGATTCATCCAGTTCGAAAACGGATGCGTGCCAGCCGACGCGATCGTCAGACCATGCTGACCAGCGGCCTGAATCACCAGCCGACGCAAGTTCGTCAGTTCGGTGCGCAGCTCGGCGATCGAGTGACACACCTTCGTGCCGATCTCCACTTGGCACTGATGCAACTCAGCTTTTACGTCGGCTAACTGCGCATCATCACTCGTGACCAGCGCATCGAATCCGGGCGTGAGATCACGCGTCACCGGATCGATGATCTGATATTCCTCTTCGATGCCGACCGTTAAGCTGGGCGCCCGCATTGCCATCCTCGTTGTCTGAGAACCAGAGCGCCGCCGAATGTCGGCGCTCGCGCGTCACGTACCTGCGTGGAGACGTACCTGTGTGTATGGAGTCGCTACGGACTGACGCGTGCTCCGTCGCGCCATGCACACGAGGCCGCAATAAATCCGCCAAACAAGTGCCGCATGTGCGGATTCGCCATCTCGAAGACTTCTGGATGCCACTGCACGCCAATCAAAAACGCATCGTCGTCGCTTTCCACCGCTTCGATCAAACCATCCGGCGCAACCGCAGATGCAACGAGTCCACTCCCCAATGACTTGATGCCTTGATGATGCATGCTATTCACTGGCACGCGCGCCGATTCTAAAAATCCGCCCAACTTGCTGTTGACGAGCACATCGACTTCATGCGCGAGATGGTCACGTTCAAAGCCCGCAGTCGGGAAGTAATCGTGTTTTTGAAACGCCGTTCCCTGTGACGCGAGGTCCTGCCACAGTGTGCCGCCTGACGCGACGTTGATCACTTGTAACCCGCGACAGAGGCCCAACACCGGCTTCCCCTCTTCCATCGCCCACTTGGTGAGCTGCAGCTCTACGCGATCGCGCGCAGGGTCCAGGTTTCCGCATTCTTTGCTGACCGCTTCACCGTATTCGGCAGGATTGATATCCACGCCACCGGGAATCAGAATGCCGTCTAAGCGCTCATAAATCTCGCGCAGTGTTCCAAGATCGTCGTCCAACAACGGAATCATCCACGGCACCGCGCCGACCATCGTCGCTGCATAGAAGTAGCGCTGATTCATCACCCATGACGACGGCAACGCCGGCGGAATGCCGTCGATCGAATGCAGTGTTTGTGTCGTAAGCCCGATCACCGGGCGTTTGTACGCCGACATCAACGCTCCTCAACAAGAAAAGTAGGCACGTTCGAACCGCCACCCGCGGTCACGTTTAGTAACGGATCCGTCGCGATCCGTGTGAGACACCCCGTCATCACCACGCCATCCACCAAAAACGGCGCCGTGTCCAACATGCGATCGCCAATGTGCAGCGATCCGTTCTCAAACGACGGCCATGGCTCCGACGGAATCACGACACGCTCTTGCACAATAAACGGTTCGCCCAGCGCCGTACGAATCGATGATTGCCACGTGGCGTCATCGACGGTCCAGCCAAGGACAATTCCTTTGCCGCCATACTCGTCGTTGGGTTTAAGCACCAACGAGTCTTTGCGGCTGGCGATGAACGAAATCAAATCGACGTCGTCTTCTCCGTACGACGTACTGCGCTCTTCAACAAGCCGAGTCCACGGCACATGCGCAGCGACGGCCACGCGCTGTGCGTCGGTCAGCAAATGCGCCTGGCGCTCGTCGCTCACGACGGCGAGCGATGCTTTTTTGTGCAGCAGTTTGCAGCGAAACGGATTCACCATGCACACGGCGCGATCTCGCACCGCGCGCACAACGGGAGACTCCAATCCTTCGCGCGTCACGAGTTCATCAATCAACACGCGTTTGTAAATCAGATCGACCGCGCGTCCGCCCACATACAACCGTCCATCGCGATAGTCAGCGTCCCGCGGATCGCCGATAAATGCGTCTATGCCGAGCGACGTAAACTCACGTTGAAACAACACGAACTCACTGCGCGTCGGGACGTCGTTCCAGTCCAGAATGCAAATCACCGGCCGATCGCGCACACCGCGAAAGTGATGATACGCGTCGAGTAGCGCGTGCACGACCGACGGCGCCGCCGGAATCGGCAACACCGCGTGTGTGCGCGAGAACTCGTGCATCACGGGCATCGCCATCATCACGCGCGACAGTGCGTCGTTGTACGCCGCTCCAGCCGGCGTCTCGGCGTTGTACTCGGTGAATTTGAGACCATCGTCACCCGAGGCAAAAAATGCATCGAGGCGCGACGTGGGACTCGCGACCGCAAACCCAGGATCGGCGTGAATGAGCTGCTCTTCCCACGCGGTGAGTCCAAACTGTGCACGCAACGCTGCATCGTGCATGGCCGCGCGACGCACCGATTCGAATGCGGACCCCACCAGCGCACACGCGCGCGCGATGTGTCGATACTCACCGGTCGTGAGCAATCGCGGGCGCAGCACGCCGCACAGCGGTCGATCACCAAAAAATAGACCTTCGCTTCGCAACAACCGGTCGAGCAATTCCGCCGATGCGGCGGCGGTGTCACCTACGGTCAGTGCGTCGTGATAGCGCGCGATCGCGCTGGCAAACATGCGCGACTCCCTAGCGCTCGCCGATCGGCGGGCCGCTGTGCACGGGTTTGCGCGGTGCCGTCGCCAACTTGATCGCTAGGTCGGCCATGTGCTCCACGACCCACTCGAAGTACTTGGGCGTGAGCGAGTAAATGTCCATGTCGGGAGCGGGATTCATAAAGTCGATCGCATACGGAATACCGTCTTTCACCGCAAACTCAACGGTGTTCATGTCGTATCCCAGCGCGTTGCACAGCGTGAGCGCGCCATGCACGCACGCGTCTTCGACTTCTTTGGACAGATAGCCTGGATCGGGGATGTATTTGCGTTCGCGCGGATCGTAGGGCATCGGCAATACATGTTCGCGACCCAACACCATGAGCCGCACATACTGATCCCACTTCACAAATTCCTGCACCACCATCGTCAGCAAGCCGCTGCTGTTGTAATGCTGCATCAGCTCTTCCATCGAATGGCACACGTAGACATCGCGCCATCCCCCGCCGTGCGCGTCCTTCAGCACACAGGGAAAGCCAATGTGCTCGGCAACTCGCCGCCAATCCAACGGATAGGCGAGATTGCGTAGCGACTCGGTGTGCGAAATCCCGGCGATATAGTCCTTATTCGGCAGCACCATCGTCTTCGGATGCGCGATGCCGTTTTGAATGGCAACGGTCGCGTCAAAAAACTTGTCGTCGGCCGACCACATGAACGGATTGTTCACGACGGTCACACCCATGCGCGTCGCATGCTTCAGGAAGGTTCGATAGAACCCGACCTCGTGCGAGATGCGATCGATAATGAGCGTGTACGGAATGGGCTGCGCCATCTGCGTGGCGTCGAGCTTGATGTAGTCGGCTGCCACGCCCGACTGCCGTTTTGCAACCGCTTCGAGAAACGCTGGAGGAAACGACCACTCACGTCCGACCAGCAATCCGATCCGAGGTTCGACTGACACGTAGGGAGATCTCCAAAGAGGGCTAAACGAATGTCGCAGAATGGTGAATTCCGCCACGAGTCGCCATAGGGAAATGACGAAATCCGCCGCTCGCGTCAGCAGATAGGAGCGGGCGACCCAAAGTCTGAATTCGCTCGCACCTCACCATGCGGGCACAGATGGACCCATAAAACTCTCGCTCGAAAGTACCGTGATCCAAGTGTTTGCAATCCAGAGTAGAGCAGTTTTGTGATGATGCCGAATGTGGACAAGTGCCACGTTTCGGCCGCAAAAAACGCTATGGGTGCGCGGGTGGTTATCCACATCCGACAACCGCTTTATCCCTCTGGCGATAAGGACTTATCTAATTTTCCACATGACTTCCAACAGCTATCCACAAGCACCTCAACAACTTAGCGGCTGCCACTCGTATTGCGCGAGCGCTCGGATCGTCATAACATCCCCGCCCGTCGACAAACCAATTCGGCGTATCGTCACGTTCTTAAATCTGCTGTGAGATCGATCATGAAAGTCGTCGCCTGCGACACCCCAATCGGAACGCTGTACCCCGCCCCACTCACGTCAATGCCGTTGGCGTCTATCGTGGGAATGTCCGAGGTGACCGCGTTCTGGGCTGACGATGATCAGTACTATCTCTGCGCCAACAGCACACCGGCCGATCCGTCAGCGGCACAGTGGTTCGCGATGCAGAGTGGCGACTTCGTGAGCGAGGCAAATGACGACGCCCGTCAGCAAAACGCGCGTGAGCGCGCGGCCGCGCTCATGGCCGATATTATCCCGATCGGCGGCGGTAAGGTGGCGTTCCCAATTGGTTCGACGGGACGCCGGTTTTATCGCGTCTGGCGCACAAACGGCACTGGCACGCGGGGTGTGACCACCAAGAGCCGTACTAGAATCCTGGAAGTTCGAGCTGCGCGGTCACGCCGCCAGCAAGCGTGACACCGGCCGCCTGCAACCACGCCAGCAATAGATCCTGTCCGTGATCGCCGGCCAAGGCGGAGCGCGCGGCGCTCAGATGCAGCTTGAACTCAGCCGATACGTCGGGGAGCGTACGGCGCAACACAGCCACCGTCAGCAGCTCGGTGGCGTCGGCCAGATGGCGGATGGCAAACTCGGTCATGCGAGCCCGCAGCGCCGTCGCATTCAGC
>JANXUN010000601.1 GCA_025356185.1 Gemmatimonadaceae bacterium | reverse complement strand
CGTGGCGCCGTTACAGCAGCGGTTGTAGACGTTACGCCCGCGGACACTGATTGGCGATGTGGCGTCGCAACATGTGGCGCGGCAAACACACGACCGTGGCCGTCGAGCGTCGCGAGACGGAGCAAGAAGTTAGATCCAGTGGCTTGAGTTCGAGGCTCCGCGCGCTAGGCTCTGGCATGCCCATCAGCCTTTCTCAGCGGCTACAAACGGCCGCGCTCGCGTCGTTTGCTCTGGTGTTCGGTCACGAGCGCGTCCTCGCCGCGCAGGACACACTCGCGAAGCCGCCAGCGTCGGCGTTGTATCGAGACGCGAAGCGCTCGCCCGCCGAGCGTGCGCAAGACCTCTTGGGTCGCATGACGCTCGAAGAAAAGTTCTGGCAGCTGTTTATGAATCCCGGCGATCGTGACGATCCCGCGCAGGACTATCGACACGGATCGTTCGGGCTCCAGGTCACGCTGCCTTCAGGGATGCGCGCCGATGCACTCCGCAGCGACACGCTTGACCCATCACGCGTGGCGCGCGCGCACGCCGAGCGCATCAACGCGCTGCAGCGGTGGTTCGTGAATGAAACACGATTGGGTATTCCGCTACTGCCGTTCGAAGAAACGCTTCATGGGCTCAGTCGCGAAGGCGCGACGACGTTTCCGCAAGCGATCGGACTCGCTGCGACGTGGGACACGGCACTCGTAAGTCGCGTGTCGCGCGCTATTGCCGATGAAACGCGCAGTCGCGGCATTCGCATGTCGTTGTCACCAGTGATTAACATCGCGAACGACGTGCGGTGGGGACGCGTCGAAGAGACGTATGGCGAAGATCCGTGGCTGACTTCGGCGATGGCGCGCGCGTACATCACGCCCCTCGAGCAGCGCGGCATCGTGACCACGCCCAAACATTTGATCGCGAATGTTGGCGATGGTGGACGCGATAGTTATCCGATCGAAATGTCCGAGCGGCAGTTGCAAGAACGGTACTATCCGCCATTCGTTTCGGCGATTCACGACGCGCACGCGCGATCGATGATGAGCGCGTACAACTCGGTCGATGGCTCCGCGGCTTCCCAGAATCGCGCGTTACTCACGGACGTCGTGAAACGCGGGTGGGGCTTCACGGGTTTTATTATCTCCGATGCGTCGGCGGTTGGCGGCGCAACGGTGTTGCATCACACTGAAGCATCGGGCGCGACAGCGACAAAGCATTCGATCGAATCTGGACTCGACGTGATTTTCGAGTCGTCGTACAATCAACATCGCTCGTATCTCGCGGCCTTTCGGAACGCGGGTATTTCGCCAGTCGCGATCGACAGCGCAGTCGCGCGCGTGTTACGTGTGAAGTTTGCGTTGGGACTTTTTGAGTCGAGCACCGTCAATGTTGACAGTGCGGCGCTCGAAGCGCGTTCTCCTGCGCATCGCGCGATCGCGCGTGAGGCCGCAGCCGCATCGATCGTTCTGCTGCGCAACGAACGGCATGTGCTCCCGTTCGCCGCAAACGTCAAGCGCATCGCTGTGATTGGGAACGACGCCACGGAAGCGCGTGTTGGGGGCTACTCACCTCCCGGTGCACGGGCAGTGAGCATTCTGGATGGCATTCGCGCCGGTGCACCAGCTGGAGCCATTGTGCGCACCTCCGCAGGAGTGCCGCGTGTATTCAAGTCCTTCGCGGTGGTTCCGACGTCAGCGTTGTCGTTCACCGACAACGGCGCGACCACGCGCGGTCTGCGCAGCGAGTATTGGAACAACATCACAATGGACGGCCCGCCCACCATCTCGCGCACCGACGCGCGTGTGGACTTTGGGTGGACGCTCAACTCGCCCGGGCGCGGTATTCCGTTCGACTGGTATTCCGCGCGGTGGCGGGCAACGCTCACCGCGCCAGCCGGCGGAGTACACACGATCGCCATCGAAGGCAATGACGGGTATCGTCTGTACATCGATGAAAACCTCGTCATCGACAACTGGCAAAAGTCTTCGTTTGGAATGCGCTCGGTGCACGTGAAGTGGACTGCCGGCACGACGCATGCGATTCGCTTGGAGTATTTCGAAGCAACCGGTAACGCGCGCCTTAAACTGCTGTGGGACGCAGGCGTCATCGACACGCGTGCAATCGCGATCGCTTCCGCTGTTCAG
>JANXUN010000568.1 GCA_025356185.1 Gemmatimonadaceae bacterium | reverse complement strand
GCGTGGTGCGCTGGCGTGTTGGTTGGTCGCGTTCTTTCTCTTCGCGCTGCGCGCGCGTCGACAGCAACTCGGAAGCGGTGATCGTGGCGCGTGGTGGTTGTTCGCGCATCGCGTGGCGATTGTGTTGTGTATCGCGGCAATCGCAAGTGCGAGCACCGCGATATGGGGGATTCGCATGCTCGACTCGACCAATCTCGCCGTCATCGCGCGACCTGAGACTATGCGCGTCGCGCCAGGTGTCGATGCAGACGCAATGGGCGGAGTGACGACCGGCGATGTGGTGCGCGTGGTTGAACGTCGCGATGCATGGCTGCGAGTTGAACATGCCGATGGGCGACGCGGCTGGTTGCCCCTCATGCGCATTGTCGCACTGCAGTCCGCAGAGGCCACGCGCTAGCTTTCACCGATGCCGCGCATCGCCATCTTAGCCAGTGCTGTCGCCGATCAAATCGCCGCTGGCGAAGTGGTCGAGCGCCCGGCTTCGGTTGTGCGCGAACTCGTGGAGAATGCGCTCGACGCAGGTGCGACCACGGTCACGATGCACATCGAAGACGGTGGTCGTACACTTATTCGCATCGCTGACGACGGGAGCGGCATGGATCGTGCCGATGCGCTCCTCTCCATCGAACGGCATGCGACGTCAAAGATTACGTCGGCTGAACAGTTGGTTGGCGTACGCAGCTACGGGTTTCGCGGTGAAGCGTTGCCTGCGATTGCGTCGGTCTCGGAAGTTGAAATCACCACAGCAACGCACGACGGCCACGGTACGCAAGTGCGGGTTGCCGCCGGTGCTGTGAGAGACACGTCCGACGCGGCGCGACAACGGGGCACCACCGTTTCCGTCGCTCGCTTGTTTTACAACACGCCAGCGCGACAGAAATTCCTGCGATCGTCGCGCTCCGAGTGGCGCAGCATTGTGGAAACCGTGCATGCGCTCGCAACACTGCGACGCGATGTACACTTCACGCTCATGCACGATGGAAAACGCGCGCTCGACTTACCGGCTACGAACGATTTGCGTGCACGACTCGCAGCGATCTGGGGCCATCGCGACGTAGAGCGCTTTGTTGCGGTTGACGACGTCGAGGGACCTGTGCATGTGACCGGTCTCGTCGAGCGTCCCGCAGACGTCGGCACGGGGACGCGTCGCATTCTGCTCATGATCAACGGGCGCGTCGTTCGCGACATGGGCATCGTACGCGCTGCCGAAGCGGCGTACCGCTCAACGCTTCCTGCTGGACTCCGTCCATCGATGGTGCTGCAGCTGCACCTCCCTGCGGATAGCGTCGACGTCAACGTACACCCCGCGAAAGCCGAAGTGCGCATACGCGAGCGCTGGCCCGTTGAACGCGCAGTTGAACATGCGGTTCGACGCGCGTTAGGCGTGTTCGATGCCTCAGCAGAGTTGGGGTGGCGCACGTGGACGCCGGCGGCAGCGCCTGATTGGCGCAACGATGTGCACACCCTCGATCCGTCAGCACTGCGGCCGGCGCCGATGCGCGACGGATTCTTTGCACCGCAGCAATCCGGCACGGTTGATTCTACGCAGGCACTCGCGACGGACATGCGCGACGCATCGTCAATCATGCACGCCGACGAAGAGCGGGAACCGATCGTCGTGCCACCGCTGCTGCAACTGCGTCGCACGTATCTGCTGTTCGAGCACGAGGACGGCGTTGTGCTCATCGATCAGCACTCGGCGCATGAACGCGTGTTGTACGAACAGTTTATGGGAACGCTTGAACGCGGCGAAGCGCCATCACAGCGGCTGCTCTTTCCGATGACACTGCATCTAGGCCCCGACGAGGCGGACGCGTACGAGTCCAACCGCGCATCGTTCGAAGCACTAGGTTTTGAGATCGAGCCCTTCGGCGGACATTCGCTGCTTGTTCACTCGGTGCCGATGCCGCACCCGCGATTCGATGCCGAACGGTGCGTACGAGAAACGCTGGCGGCGCTGACCGGCGACCGCGGTGCGGGAGACGCGAAACGACACGAACGGTTAGCGGCGACCTTCGCCTGCAAAGCGGCAATCAAAGCCGGTGATGCCATGTCGCCCGGTGAAATGCGCGCATTGTACCTCGCGCTGGCCGATACGAAGCTCCCAGCGCACGATGTGCACGGACGCTCGACCATCGTTCGCCTTTCGTGGGATGAGCTTGACCGGCGCTTCGGACGCAAGTGAGCGTCCCGACGACCGCAGACGCGCCCCTTCGCATTATTGTAGGCCCCACGGCAGCGGGCAAGTCGGCTATTGCCATGCATGTTGCCCAACAACGCGGGCCCGCCATTATCAGCGCGGATTCGCGGCAGATCTACCGCGATTTCAATATCGGCACAGCGAAACCGTCATCGGATGATCGGCGCCGGGTCCCGCACTTTGGTATCGATGTCATCGATCCGCGCGAACGGTACTCGGCGCATCGATGGGCACGCGACGCCGAGAAGTGGATCGACGCGGCTCGTGCCACCGGGCGGGAACCACTGATCGTGGGTGGCACCGGCTTCTATGTGCGCGCGCTCGTGAATCCGCTGCACGACATGCCGCAGCTCGATCCGTCGCGGCGTGCTGCGCTTGAGTCGTGGCTCGAGCAACAAGACGCTGATCTCATTACCCGATGGACATCCCGCCTGGATCCGAGTCGCGCGCTGCTCGGACGGACGCAGCACATTCGCGCGATCGAGACGGCCTTACTCAGCGGTGTCCGCTTGAGTGACGCTATCTCCGAAGCGAATGCTACGTCGGCGATTCCTCACGTGCGCTATCTTGTCGTCGATCCGGGCGTGTCCCTGACCAACCGCATTGCACACCGTATCGACGAAATGCTTCTGCGCGGCTGGTGGGATGAAGTTCGCGAACTAGTGAAAACCGTCCCAGCGGATGCTCCCGCCTGGAATGCGTGCGGGTACGGAGCCGTGCGCGAGGCGATCGAAGGCAGGCAAATGCGCGAGGAGGCAGTCCAACGAGTTGTGATTGAAACACGTCAGTATGCCAAACGACAGCGCACGTGGAATCGGCATCAGTTACCGGCCGGTCATGTGACGATGTTAGACAGCAGCCTGCCAGACGCGCGGTCACAGGCCACTGCGTGGTGGGACTCTACCAAGGAACAGACTTTGTGAAGATCGGGATAACCTGTTACCCCACCTACGGCGGATCTGGTGCCGTCGCGACCGAACTCGGTATCGCGCTCGCGGCCCGTGGACACGACGTCCACTTCATCACCTATCAACAGCCGTTCCGACTCCCAAACTTTCTTCCGCGTGTCTGGTTTCACGAAGTCGATGTCGGTCGATATCCATTGTTTGAGTATCCCCCGTACGATCTCGCGCTCGCAGTGCGTATGCACGAAGTCGTGCGCGATCATCAGCTGGACATCTTGCACTGCCATTATGCGATTCCACACGCCACGAGTGCGTGGATTGCACGCGAGATGTTACGCGAGGGTGCTGGCGACGTCAAAGTGGTCACGACCTTGCACGGGACCGACATTACGATTGTTGGCCAAGAACGATCGTTTTATACGATTACGCGATTCTCGATCGAGCGCTCTGATTCCGTCTCGGCGGTATCAGAGTATTTGCGCGATGAAACGTACCGTGCCTTTGGGTGTGTGGCATGCGACGTGAAAGTCATTCACAACTTTATCGACCCGACGCAGTTCGATCGTGCGAGCCACACGTTTCCCATTCCGACCGATCGTGTTGGTGACCGTAAGGTCATCATGCACATCTCTAATTTTCGGCCCGTCAAGCGCGTACGCGATGTGGTGCGCGTCTTTGCGAAGGTCAACGAACAAGTCAGGTCGATTCTGGTGATGATCGGCGATGGTCCCGAACGCGTTGAGGCGGAAGACGAAGCGCGTCTGCTTGGCGTCTCTGACCTCGTGCTCTTTCTCGGCAAGATTGATGCGATTGCTCCGCTGCTCGCGGGCGCGCACTTGTTCTTGCTGACCAGCGACAAAGAGTCCTTCGGGCTGAGCGCGCTCGAAGCGCTCGCGAGTGGAGTACCCGTCATTGGCGCGCGTGCCGGTGGACTCCCAGAAGTGGTGACGCACGGCGAGACAGGATATTTGTTTGATGTCGGTGATGTCAACGCGATGGCCGATGCCGGTGTCGCGCTGCTCACCGATTCGCACAAGTGGCAAACGATGAGTGATGCCGCCGCGAGCGACGCGCGCCGTCGATTTTCGCAGGACGCGGTCGTTGAACAGTACGAAGCGCTCTACGAGCAAACACTGGCGAAGCCGTCAACAAAAATTTCAACCGCCTCCACATGACGCTTGCACAAGCTGTGATTCTCGGTCTCGTGCAGGGCTTTGCTGAATTCCTCCCAATTTCCAGCTCTGCTCACCTTGCACTCGTACCGTTCTTTTTGAATTTCCCCGACCCTGGATTGGCATTCGACGTCGCGTTGCATGCTGGGACGCTCGCGGCCCTGATCTGGTACTTTCGCGTGGAGTGGATCGAACTGACGATGAGCGCGTGGCGAATTGCTACGACGCGAAAGATTGTCAGCGTCAGCGATCGGCGCCTCGTGTACTTGGTGGTTGCGACAATTCCAGGCGGGATCGGCGGATTGCTGCTCAACGACTACGCCGAGTCGACGTTCCGATCGCCCGCGTTGATTGCGTGTACGTTGGCGGTCATGGGCGTCCTGTTGTGGGCGGTAGACAAATGGAGCACGCGCGAGCGAACGCTCGATCAGGTCACGTTGCGTGATGCGATTATCGTTGGATGCGCTCAAGTGTTTGCCCTTATTCCG
>JANXUN010000562.1 GCA_025356185.1 Gemmatimonadaceae bacterium | reverse complement strand
GGCGCGACAGATCCACGGACCGGCAGCGACCGGAAGCGCTGTGCTGTTTGGTGGGAACGTGGTGACCGGTTCATGGAACCTCTATGAGAGTCGTGGCGACTCGAACGGTCGAATGCGTCGCATTTTGCACAGCGTGATGTTCTACACTGCGAGCGGAGGGTTTGTGTACGCGGGCACCAAGCTCGCCAACGATGCGGAGCAATCAGCAGCCAAGCGGCAGGAGCACACCAATATCGCGCTCTATTCGATGGGGCTGTCGACTGCAAGTTGGTTGTTGATGCTCATCGGTAACTAACCCATGCTCGCGTCATTCTTTGAACGGCTCGGGGATCTCGTACAGCCGTGGGCCGACCTGTACTCGCACAATCACGTGTTGTCGACGTCAGTGCTCACCGCGCACGTGCTGGCGATGTTCATCGGTGGTGGCATGGCCGTCGCCGCAGATCGCGCAATCCTTCGCGCACCCGCGGGAAGCGCAGAAGCAGCACGCGCGGTGATGGCCGACCTGATCACCACCCATGCATTCGTAATTACGGCGTTAGTCATCTCGTTCATCAGCGGTACGGCGTTGTTCCTCTCTGACGTGAAGACCTTCTCGGTCTTGCCGGTGTATTGGACGAAGATGGGCGCGCTCGTGCTGCTCCTCGCGAATGGCATGCGCATGCAGCGTGCGGAACGCGTGGTGATGGGCGGCTTGGCCGACATCCCCATCCACACAACCGAGATGCCAATCGCCTTCCAGAAAGATCAATGGAGCGCGATTCGACGCACGGCGATTGTCAGCGCCGTCTTGTGGCCGCTGATCGTCGTGTTTGGCATGGTCATTACTAACAGCTAGCAATACTCATCGTGGATATCGTTCCTGATTCGTCGACGCCCTCATCGGCTCCGTGCGATGCTCCGTGCCTTGCACGGCGCATCTTTGTGCGCGATGCCGTCGCCGCCGCTGCCGCGTTTGCCGGGCTCTCGAGCTTTGCGCCATTGCACGAACTCGCTGCGCTCAGCACACGTAGCGGCGGCGTCGTGCATTATCCGATTCCCGCTGCGGACGGCGTGTCTATCGACAAGAAAAACGAAGTGATTCTCGCGCGCACAAAAGGTGAAGTTTTTGCATTTGCGCTGTCGTGCCCGCACCAAAACACTGCGCTTCGCGTCTCCGGCAAAAACGGCGGCTTTCAGTGCCCGCGCCATCAGTCGCGCTACGAACCCAACGGAACGTTCATCGACGGCAAAGCGACGCGCAACATGGATCGACTCAAAATCGAACACGCCGGAAACGAAATTGTGGTCGATGCCGATGTCGTCTACGAAAGCGATACTGAGCCGGCAAAGTGGTTCGCCGCGTCCGTCAAACTGTAGGTGGCATCGCGCGATCGTTCCGCGCCTCGCGCCACATAACCTTGGAGCCTTCATGACATCGCTTCCTGTCATCAATTCCGTCGCAGGCAAAAAAGTCGCGCTGCCCCCGTGCATCGATCGGCGTACGTTTCTCGCACACGGATCGCTCGCCGGTGTGATGGCACTGCTTGCAACGGCGTGTGGGGACGGCGTGTTCGGCGGCGGATCGACATCGCCAGGTTCCGTGAACACCATTGTGACGGTTTCCGACTACCCGGCGCTCGCCAATGTCGGTGGCATCGCAAAGTTGAACGGTACCAGCACGCCGGTCGCAGTCGTTCGCTCAGGCGCTTCAACCTTTCGCGCCTTCTCGATGGTGTGCACGCACGAAGGCACTACCATCGGTATTCAAGGCTCAGGGTTCCTTTGCCCAAATCACGAAGCACGATTTAACGCGGCCGGTCAAAACATCGGCGGACAGGTCACGAGCAGTTTGCACGAATTCACCGTCACCACCAATGCAACAGCGACAACACTCACCATTGCCGGATAGTCGCATGCGTACGCGTCGATCCAGCGCGACCTTGTTCACAACCGTTGCACTGGCCGCCACCGCGCTGACTGCTACGTCGCTGCGCGCGCAAAAGATGGCCCTCGCCTCGCCCGACGATGTCGCGCGCATCGCCACGTTGCCCACCGTGCGCGCATCATTCGCTGCGATCGAAAAAGACAATGCGTGGACGCTCGATCAACAGCTGTCGCTCTGTCAGATCCCTGCACCGCCATTCAAAGAAGTAAAGCGCGGTGAGGCGTTTCGCGATCGACTGATCGCGCTCGGTGTGCAACATGTGCACGTCGACAAAACGGGAAACGTGATTGGTGAGATCGTCGGCTCGCGTCCCGGACCAACCGTGATGCTGAGCGGCCATCTCGACTCCGTGTTTCCCGAAGGCACGAATGTCACGGTGAAGCGCGAAGGCACGAAGTTTTCGGCGCCCGGCATTTATGATGATTGCCGCGGTTTAGCCGCCGTGCTTTCAACGGCGCGACAGGTGATCACCAACAAGGTTCCGTTTGCAGGTCGACTGCTCGTGGTCGGCACCGTGGGAGAGGAAGGTCCCGGCAACCTGCGCGGCGTCCGTGCAATTTTTTCGAGCACGCTCAAAGATTCGATCGACGCATTTATCTCAGTCGACGGAGTCGGCTTCAACATTACCAATGGCGCCGTCGGCAGCAATCGCTATCGCGTGAGTTACGTCGGACCAGGCGGACACTCGTATAGTGCGTTCGGCATGCCAAATCCGATTCACGCGATGGGGCGCGCAATCGCGAAGATCGCCGACCTGCAAGCAACCACGAATCCGAAAGTCACATTCAACGTCGGCGTTGTGTCGGGTGGCACGTCGGTGAATTCGATTTCCGACAAAGGCGTGATGGAAATCGATCTGCGCAGCGAATCGGCGGCTGCGCTCGCCGCCATCGATGCTAAACTGCAACGCGCATTGCGCGCCGCGCTCGCTGAAGAACGCGCGCGATGGCCGCTGTCCAAAGTGCCGCTGGATATCACGATCGACACGATTGGACTGCGCCCCGCGGGCCGCACGGCCGAGACATCGCCAATCATTCGCGTTGCGCTCGCGGCATCAAAGACCATGCAACTCGTCTCGGCGTTAACGGGCAACAGTACCGACGCCAACATCGCAATCGGCATGGGCATCCCTGCGATGACCATTGACGGCGGTGGCAAAGGTCATGGTGCGCACTCGCTCGGCGAATGGTACGACGACGGCACCGATGGTTACAAAGGACCGCAGTGGGTCTTGCTCATCACACTCGGACTGCTGGGAGTGAAGTAACCACTACGCGCGAAACAGCGCGGTTACGTCGTCAAGTGTTAGCGACGCCGCTGAAGGCGTCAATCCCACGCGAAATGCCGCTTCGCCTCGCAATGCATCCGCGGAGGCACCACCTGAACGACGTTCGCGCAACGACGTGTCGCGATTGGCTTTGCTCAGCTTCGTTCCATCAGCGTGCACAATAACCGGATGATGCAGGACGAGCGGCATCGTTGTGCGACCCAGCATTCTCGCCAGCGCGCGCTGGCGGCCCGTGCTCGCGAACAGGTCGCTACCGCGAACAATGACGTCGATGTCGTGCGCCATGTCATCCACGGTGACGGCAAACTGATACGTGTATCCGCCGTGTCGATCGCGGACTAACATATCGCCGCACTGTGTGACAGGATGCTGCACAACGCGACCAAGTCGCAGGTCGTCAAACTGTTCGAGTTCCTCTCCGATTCGTACGCGGCGCGCGAAGGTGCTGGCGCGATCGACGTGTCCGTTGGCGCACGTGCCGGGGTAGCGCGGCTCGTCACCGGCGTCGTGCGGAGCAACGTTCGCAATGTCTCGGCGTGTACATGCGCATGCGTAGACGTCACCACGCACGTCGAGTTGATCGAGCGCCGATGCGTAGCGGGGATAATTGTCAGACTGACGAAATGCGTGCGGGTGGACATTGTCGCGAAAGGACGCCGTATGGGCGATATCAGGTGCGAACCCCAGCCACTCCAAATCGTCCAGCAGCGCCGACGTATACTCAGGGCGACAGCGCGTTCGATCGTGGTCTTCAATTCGCAGGACGATAGTTCCTCCGTACGCGCGCGCGATCCCCCAGACGTACATCGCGTTGACGAGATGACCAAGGTGCAAGTACCCGGTGGGCGCGGGAGCGAATCGCGTGCGCCACGGTCTCGCGGGCAGTTGCGCGCCAAGTGTACGAATCCACGAGACGTCGGCCCTCTCCATTCCGACCATCGACACACCGTGCGCCGCGTCGGTCTACTGCTGTCCGCGAATGCGCGTTGAGTCGGCTTCGAACAGATGCGGATCAACCCATCCGCTGATGTCGGGCGATTTCACCTGACGCCAACCGTCGCGACCGATTCCCAGCATCGCTTTTTCAGATGGTTTGATAATGCCGACGACATCACCGATGCGACTGGCGTCGCTCCGCACGTTGACCCAAGTGCGCGCGACTGCGGGAACCCACTGGACGGAGTCACTCAAGAGCCCGACGTCGGCG
>JANXUN010000531.1 GCA_025356185.1 Gemmatimonadaceae bacterium | reverse complement strand
TTACTGGCCGCTCGCGCGCGGCTTCGTGCTGTTTGCCACGTTCACATTTTTTGTTGAGCTCGTGCCGTATCTGCCCAGTTACGGCGGCTATGTGCGCTATGGCGTGGGAATCATCGCGAGCGTCATCGCCGGCATTTATGTGATTCGCGCCATGCGCCGCTATCTCGCCAAACGCGAGCAGGTCGAGCGGCAAAGCGAGGGTGAACGGCGCGCGGCGCTGTCATACGAAGGCGCCGTCAAGCGCATCCAGTCAGGTGTCTGCCCCGGCTGCGAGCGACCGATTGCCGGCGCGCCGGGCTCGTTGTCCAACTTTTGCGTTCACTGCGGACTGCGGTTGTTTGATGACTGTTCCCGGTGCCAGACGCACAAAAACGCGTACTTCCCGTACTGTCCGACGTGTGGACTGGTGCAATCGAGGGAAGCTCCGTCGCCTGCTGCTGCCCCGGCGTAGCTCTCGACTTTGCGGTCGCCGATAGCCAGATTTGCCCCAGCGTTGTTGCCGGTCCCGCCTTCGACACCTTTGCCCTCGTCCCTATGCACCGTCCCTCTTTGATCCAGTCCCTTGCGTGGTGCTCGGCCGTCGTCGTCATGGCCGCGTGTCACAGCTCGTCCTCATCCACTCAAGCGGCCAAGCCGGCTGCCGGAAACGGCAACGCCGCGCGCAATTCAGCGCCTGCCAAGCCGGCCGCAGTGACGGCGGCAAACGTGGCACTGGGCGACTCGATCTTTAACAAGGGCAACTGCCAGCGGTGCCATGGTGTTGGAGGCGTCGGCGCGGCCGGCGCACCAACGCTTGACGGCAAGAAGTGGCTGCAGCTCAAGACGGGCAGCTTTGACGAAATCGTCGGCATCGTGACGACCGGCGTGCCCGCCGCTTCGATCAAGGATCCGACGCACAAGAACCCGATGGGCGCGCGTGGTGGACGTGCCGCGTTGACCGATGCGCAGATCACGGCCGTCGCGGCCTACGTCTACACGTTGACGCACAAGTAGCATCGCATCGCGCGCGTCGTGCAGACGATTCTCGTCGCGCACGGTGCGCTTGGTTCTGCAACAATGATGCATCCCATCGCCGAGTCGCTTCATGCGCTCGGCGATGGTCGTTTTACGGTGGTGACGCTCGAGTTTCCCGGGCATGGAGCGACGCCGCTTGAGCACGACAACGCGTTTCGGTTGCCGAATTTTGTTGATGCGATGAGCGCGGCGGTGTCGGCGATGCCGTCGCCGCCGATCGTGTTTGGTTACTCGATGGGTGGGTACATTGCGCTCGCGTTGGCGGCGCGTGAGCCGCTGGCATTGGCTGGCGTCGTGACGTACGGAACCAAGTTTGAATGGACACCGGAGAGTGCTGCGCGCGACGCGTCGCGACTGGATCCCAATGTTGTCGCGGCGAAAGTGCCGCGGTTTGCTGACGCGTTGCGCGCGCGGCATGAACACGCGGGCGGGTGGGAGCTGAACATGCGGCGAACGGCGGCACTGTTGCGCGCGAATGCCGAGGCGCCGTTGCTATCGGTTGATGCGTTGCGGCGCGTGCGAATTCCGGTGGCTATCGCAGTGGGTAGCGCCGATGATACGGTTGACGCGGATGAAGCGTCGCGGGCTGCCGGTGCGATGCGCGACGCGCAGACGGTGGTGATTGACGGCGCTGTGCATCCGATCGAGCGCGTGCCCCTAACCTCGATTGTTGATCTCGTCGCGGCATTGCTCCAATCAATCGCGCGCTAACGTCGCGCTGATGGCGTGATGTTGTTATCGCCGCCGCGCAGTAATCAACACCGCGATCTCGTCCGTGCGCGGATTGATGAAGTCGAGACGCACGCGACCATCAGGCATTGTGCTCACCGTCGCGGGCACAGAGCTGTTCGTGAGCTGCCACCCACTCGGCAACACCACCGCGTTCGCGGGGCGACCAAAGCTGCGATCCCACAGCAGTTGATCATTTACCAGTTTGTAGCGCGCGGTGTCGGTGTAGGTCTCGTTCATGCGTAGTCGCGTCGATGCGCCAGCCTTCACTGCAGGAAAGCGAAACACTACTGCCTCGGTGGTTGGCGTGATGCCCTGCTCCTCCGGCGCGACCTTGGTGATCGCGGCGCCTTTCAGCAGTTCGAAGCGCAGCGTGTCACCAGTGTCGAGAATGTGCGCTGAGGGCCTAGACACGGTGCTCCCCACGCGCACCACGTTGACATAGCTGCTCACACCAGTACGCGACTCCGTGTAGTCGTGATACAGGTCAAACGCGTGCGTTTCGGGTTGTTGCAGGTAATACACAATCTTGCGACTCTGCATCGCGCGTTCACTGGCGCGTGATGCAAGCGCCGCCGGCAGCGCGATCGCGTTGGTGTTCATCGATGCTGATGGTCGTGCGCGCAAAATGAGTGGCGCTTCGGCAGGCGTCGCATTCCAAAACGTAATGTTCACTCGGCCATCTGCTTCTTGCAAAATCTGCGATGGGTAGTTGCACGATACGAGCTCGTAGCCTCGCGGCAAAACGACGGCATTGCGTTTGATTCCGAGCGGACGATTGAACACAATGACATCGCCTTCGGAGAAGTAACTCTTGGCGTCTTCGTACGTTTTGACAATGCGAACACGGCCTTCGCCATCAGGAGCGGGCACGGGGCGCGCGAGTGTCACACGAATGTATGTCTGCATCGTGTCGTTTGATCGCACGCCGCCTGCGCGCGCGACAGTCGAGCCGACTTCGTCAAACTTGAGCGGCGCACCCGTTGACGGGTCGGTCACGCTTTCGTCCGACGCAACACTACCGATGCGAATCGGATTGAAATAGTACTTTGCGCCGGGCGTGGTTGCCGTGACATCGTAAATGATTTTGAACTTGGCAGATCCCGGCGCTAACAACTCGTAACGCGTGTATGCATCGGCTTCGGTTTGACGCGCAGGTGCGGCGTTCGTCGTTGGCGCGCCCTGCGCGCGTGTAGGCGAGCTCGCCACAGTGCATATCGCGATGATAGTGAGCGACATGCGCGTCATGATTTGGCGGCTAGTCGCGACAAGGACATGCATGGTCATCCTCAAAATCTCGCTGTGAGTTGAACGCCCCGTACACCGCGCCAATCCAGCATCGGCGTCAACGAAAACTGCGCATCGCCGCTCGATCCGCTAGCTCGGCGAACGAGAATGCTGGATCCTTGTTGCGAGTGATTAGCGAATACCGTTGCCTCGATTGCACCGAGCGCCGCGATACCAACCGCGCCTGCCAGCGCCGAAACAAAGTACGGGCTTTCGGTTGTCGTTTGCGTGTACGGTGCCGGAAGTCCGTTCGGATCGGTGTACGCGATGGTTTTTGTAGTGGTCTTTTTTGCAAAGGCCATTGCGGCGACTCCAGCTGTCGCGGCCATCACGATGGCACCGCGCACAGGCCGTTCGGTGTAGAACTGTCCGAACCCAGGCAACAGACCACGTGTGAATGCGACGCTCGGGCTGTACACCGGCCGTCGCAAGACTTCGATTGCACGACCCACTTCGACGCGATCATCGACGGTTGGTGCATTCGCGCGATATTGTTCAAGGTCGCTCACCGCGTCCGCGCGCTTCCCCGCCGCCGCGCGCGCGAGTCCCCGATTAAAAAAACTTTCTGGTGCCGTTGGCGCGTTCTTAATGACATCGTCGAATGCGCGCACCGAGGCGTCGTACCGCCCATCGTCAAACAGCGCGAGTCCAAGTTTGAATGCCACTTGCACATCTTGCGCGCGTTGTTGCGCTGCGCGCGGCACAAGCCGTAACAGGCGGTCACGCACGTCGCTTGCTTCGCGAGCCGCCGGTGAGAGCGTGAGATAGCGACAGAATTCGGTCACCGCTTTCGCAGTATCTGCGAGCTCTTCGTGCGCGCGACCAAGATCGTACGCGATGCGTTCGTCGCCGGGATTGAGCACGGCCGCCTTTGCAAACGCATCACGTGCGGCCGTTTGATCGCCGATCAGCGCCGCTTCTTGGCCGGCTGCAGCGAGGCGTCGCGCTTCGGCGTTGTCGCGTCGCGCGACGGCAACGCTACTCGCGACCGCGCAACCGGGCGCGGGACCTGTCGTGAGCACGCGCTTGGCGGCCAATGACTGCCCGCTGCCCTGCGCGGCAAGCGGCATGGCAAATGCGATGACGACGCACCCGAGCGCCGCGCGCGCGATGCGACGGCGCAGCACGTGCACACGCGCGATCTGCGCGCTAGCGAACGGTAACAAGTGTCGATGCACTGACTCCCTCCGAAGTTGCCGTGATGCGAGTGGTGCCCACCTTGAATCCGACCACCAAGCCGGTGCTCGATACGAAGGCAATGCTCTCATCGTCTGATATCCACGTAATGGTGCGGCCAGTGAGCGACGCGCCGCTCGCGTCACGCGGTGTTGCCGAGAGTTGCACACTGGTTCCGCTCGCGATCGACGGAGCGTCGGGCGTGAGCAGGATCGACGCGATCGTCGGCAATGCGACGGTAATGCGCGACGTCGCAGTAACGCCGTCAATCGCCGCGACGATCAACGCAACGCCTGGGGTCAGCGCACTGACTACCCCGGTCGCACTGACGCTCGCGATGTTGGGAGCGCCACTCGTCCACTGCACGGAACGACCGGTAATCACACCACCAGCGGTCGAGCGTGCCGTTGCCGTGAGTGCTTGCGTCGTTGCGGTAATCATAGTGGCAGTACTTGGCGTGACGGTCACTGTCGATACAGGAATCGGCACAACAAGTATTGATGCCGTGCCAGTCTTTCCTTCACTCGTCGCGGTAATGCGCGCGCTTCCGGAGGTGACGGCGGTGATGAGCCCCGTGTTGCTCACCGTTGCGACTGTTGGTGCGTCGCTACTGTACACCACGGGACGACCTGTTAACAAATTGCCAGCGTCGTCGGTGACCTGCGTTGTGAGCAGAAGCGTCGCGCCTTCGACGAGCGTATTGGAGTTAGGCGTGAGCGTCACGACGCCTGCCAATCGCGCGAGCACTACCACCGTGGCTGTGCCGGTGCGTCCTTCACTGCTTGCAGAAATCGTCGTCGTGCCTGGTGCGACACCAATCACATTACCGATCGACGACACCGAGGCAATTGCGACGTTACTCGAGCTCCACGACAGCGCGCGACCGCTGAGCACGACCCCCGCCGCGTCGCGCAGCACAGCGCCGTGTAGTCGTTCGGTTCCGACACCCAATGTATCAACGGAAGGCGACACCACAATTGTTTGCACCGGTGCCAACGTCACCGTTACCGCGGCCTGACCTGAACGGCCTTCACTTAATGCCGTAATGGTCGTCGCGCCGGGCGACACACCCGTCACACTGCCCGCGCTACTCACGGTTGCAACGGCGGTGTTGCTGCTGCTCCACGTCACCACACGTCCGGTGAGCGAACCGCCGTCCGCGTCGAGTGTTGTGGCTTGCAGCGGCGTCGACGCACCAACGCGCATTGACACCGTTGCGGGCGCAACGACCACTGTGGCCACGTCACGCGCCGTAACGGTGATTGTCGCCGTCGCACTCCTGCCGAGGGCGCTGACGGCAATCTTTGCTTCACCAAGTGCGAGCGCAGTGACAACACCCGAGGATGACACCGTTGCAACTGATTTGTTGGAGCTTGACCACACAAACGTGTGCACGTCGACAACGTTGCCTGCAGCATCTTTCGGTCGCGCGGCTAGGGTGACTGATCCACCAGCGCGGACACTCGCCGTTGGAGGCGTCAGATCGATGCTATTGAGTGGAATGCCTGAGACGACCGCCGCGTGATCGCACGAAACCGCGAGAAACAGGGCGGCAGCGACGCGCAGTAGCTGTTGCGCGCGACGTGCCGACGCCCACGTGGACAGTCGCGCAAAAAGCGAGGCTCGGGTCATCATCAATTGCCCGTGGCGTTGAACGTGACAGGACTGCCCGTCAGTCCGCTCGCCGACGCCGTCACGCTATTTGCACCAGCGACGGCCCCAAGTGTCCACGAGGTGACGGTTGCGATGCCACTCGCGTTCGTGACCACCGATGTTGGCGACACCGTGCCGCCACCACTGGCAATTGCGAACGTGACCGTCGTTCCGCTTACAACGTTACCAAAGGCATCGGTCACCTTTACGCTAGGCGGTGCGGCAACATTCGTGCTGACCGTGGCCGACTGCGTGGTGCTCGATTGTGCAGCGATGGTTACCGCAACGCCCGCGGTGCCCGTTGCATTGAACGTCACGGGACTGCCCGTAAGGCCCGACACTGTTGCCGTCACGCTGTTCGCTCCCGCCGTTGTACCAACTGTCCATGAGCTGAGTGTCGCGATACCGCTCGCGTTGGTCACGACGCTGGTCGACGAGATGCTGCCGCCGCCGCTCGCGATGGCAAACGTGACCGTCACGCCGCTCACCGCGTTGCTGCCGGCATCGGTCACTAGCACACTTGGCGGTGCCGCGACGTTTGTGTTGACCGTTGCCGATTGTGTCGTGGTCGAGTTTGCAGCAAGCGTGGTGGCCGCTCCTGCCGCCACGGTAAATGAACCGGAGTTCACACTCAGCGCTGGCGACGATGTCGTGAACTGCAATGTATGCGTGCCGATGCCAGTGATTTGCAGCGAACTAAATGTTGCCACGCCGTTGGATGCGGTTGCTGTCGAGGCACCGCCAAGCGTACCACTACCGCTTGCCTTTGCCGCAGTCACAAGAAGCGTTGCGCCCGAACCGGTCGTGACGACGAGTCCCGCTTGATCAAGAATGCGCACCACCGGCTGTGTGCCGAACGCAGAACCGCTGGATGCGTTCGCGGGATCGGTTTGTACGACAAGCGACGCGGCCGTTTGCGTGACGGTGAACGAACCGGAGGTCGCGGACGTAAGCCCCGATGACGCGAACGTCAGTGTGTGCGCGCCCGAACCGTTGATTTTGAGATTGGTAAACGTGGCGACACCGCCCACGGCGCTCACCGTTGCCGTGCCAAGCAACAAGCCCGAGCCACTTGCAATCGTAGCGGTGACCGACGCCGCGCTCGTTGTGAGATTGCCGCCGGCATCGCGCAGTTCGACAACGGGTTGTGTGGTGAGATTCACGCCGCTCACAGCGCCGTTAGGTTGCGTGGTGATCGCGACTTGAGTTGCGGCGCCCGCTGCGACAGTGAAACTGCCTGACGTGGCGCTGAGCGCAGGTGCCGACGTACTGAACTGCAACGTGTGCGCGCCAGTGCCAGTGATTTGCAACGAGCTAAACGTCGCGACACCGCCTGACGCGGTTGCCGTCAGCGTGCCGCCAAGCGTTCCCGAACCGCTCGCCTTTGCGGCGGTCACGACCAGCGTTGCACCGCTACCAGTGGTGACGAGCAGTCCCGCTTGATCGAGAATGCGCACGACGGGCTGCGTACCGAACGCGCTGCCTGACGCGGCGCCGGCAGGTTGCGTTTGCACTGACAACGATGCTGCGGTTTGCGTGACCGTGAACGCGCTCGAGATTGCCGACGTGAGTCCGGTCGACGCGAACGTGAGCGTTTGAGAGCCCGATCCGTCGACACGCAGATTGGTAAACGTCGCGACGCCACCAACCGCATTGACTGTGGTCGTGCCGGACAATGTGCCACCGCCGGATATTGATACGGTCAGCGCCGCAGTGCTCGATACGAGTGCGTTGCTTGCATCGCGCAGCTCAACAACCGGTTGCGTCGTGAGCACGTTGCCACTCACCGCACCCGAAGGCTGTGTGGTGATCACGACTTGCGTGGCTCCCGCTGATGCAACGGTAAAGCTTGATGACGTCACGTTGAGCGACGGGGCGCTCGTGCTGAACTGCAACGTGTGTGCGCCAGTGCCAGTGATTTGCAGATTCGCGAAGGACGCAACGCCACCCGACGCGGTGGCAGTGAGCGTGCCGCCGAGCGTACCCGCGCCGCTTGCCTTCGACGCGGTGACCACGAGTGTGGCACCGCTACCGCTCGTAACGAGCAATCCTGCCTGATCGAGAACGCGAACGACGGGCTGCGTGCTAAACGCGCTCGCCGACGTCGCACCTGCCGGCTGCGTTTGAATCAGCAGTGATGCCGCGACCTGCGTGACGGTAAATGAGCTCGAGATCGCCGACGTGAGTCCGGCTGATGCGAACGTCAGCGTTTGTGAGCCCGCGCCATCGATGCGCAAATTCGTGAACGTCGCGACGCCACCAACAGCATTGACCGTCGTTGTGCCTGTCAATGAACCGCCACCGGAGATCGATACCGTGACCGCGGCGGTGCTTGACGTCAGCGCGCCGCCCGCGTCGCGCAGTTCAACAACCGGCTGCGTGGTCAGCACGTTTCCGCTCACTGCGCCAGCCGGTTGCGTCGTAATTACCACTTGCGTTGGTCCCGCTGACGCGACGGTAAAGCTTGAAGACGTCACATTGAGCGCGGGTGACGCGGTTGCGAACTGCAGTGTGTGTGCGCCAGTGCCAGTGATCTGCAACGAGCTGAACGTCGCAACCCCGCCGACCGCCGTGGCGGTAAGAGTGCCGCCAACTGTGCCTGCGCCGCTCGCTTTCGACGCAGTAACCACAAGCGTTGCACCGCTGCCAGTGGTGACGAGCAATCCGGCTTGATCCAGAATGCGCACGACGGGTTGCGTGCTAAACGCACTACCTGAAATCGCGCCTGCTGGTTGCGTTTGTATTGCAAGCGATGCCGCAGTTTGTGTGACGGTGAACGAGCTCGATGTGGCCGATGTCAAACCTGTCGAGGCGAACGTGAGCGTCTGCGCACCCGAACCATCGATGCGTAAATTGGTAAATGTGGCGACGCCGCCAACCGCGTTGACCGTCGTGGTTCCACTGAGCGTACCGCCACCAGAAATCGTGACGGTTACGGCGGCAGTGCTCGTGGTGAGCGCGTTACCAGCGTCGCGCAACTCCAC
>JANXUN010000506.1 GCA_025356185.1 Gemmatimonadaceae bacterium | reverse complement strand
CGACGCACAGACGTTTGTGCACGAGCCAACGCTGCGCGCCGAGCTACTGCATGTCGTGCACTCCTGGTTGGCGTCACGTTCAATGGCGCCGATGCACTTTCTCGTAGAGGTCGCGCCACTGTCGAATATCGAGCATAGACGTGTCTTCGTTGCCGCGCGAGATGGCCGAGCCGTCGGACTCGTTTCCTTGGTTCCGGTGTCCGCGCGACAGGGATGGTTTTTTGAACACCTCGTGCGCGCGCCCGGCGCCCCCAACGGGACCGCCGAACTGTTAGTGGATCACGCGATGCGTGTGCTGGCAAGCGAGCAGGTGTCGTGGGCAACGTTGGGCATGGCGCCGCTGGCTGGAAATGTGTCGACCGCGTTGCGCGTGATTCGCGGGCTCTCACGACCGCTGTTCAACTTTGATGGACTGGCGGCGTTTAAGCGCAAGTTGCGACCGCAGCACTGGGAACCGATTTATCTCGCGTATCCCGCCGAAGACTCTGGGGTGGTCGCACTGCTGGATGGGTTGCGCGCCTTTGCGGGGAGTTCGCTGTGGCGGTTTGCCATGCGCTCGACGCTGCGCGCGCTGTCGCGACGCACCTGGCCGCTGCAGCAAGCGTAGGCCGTCGCGTATGCTTGATGCCATGTCACGTCCACTGCAACGCCTCTGTGTCTACTGCGCGTCCAACGATGGCGCGCGCCCCGGCTACCTCGCGGCCGCGCGCGCGCTCGGCTCGTTGATAGCGCAACGCGGCCTGGTCCTGGTGTATGGAGGCGGTCGTACCGGACTCATGGGCGCCGTCGCCGATAGCGCACTGGCCGCCGGAGGATGCGTCGAGGGCGTGATGCCGCACGGACTCGTTGAACGCGAGGTCGCACACCGAGAGCTGTCCGCGCTGCATGTCGTCGACTCGATGCACGAACGGAAAGCCATGATGGCGGAAATGGGCGACGCCTTTCTCGCCCTGCCCGGTGGTCTTGGGACGCTTGAAGAGCTGTTTGAAACGTGGACCTGGGCGCAACTTGGTGTACACAACAAACCGGTGGGATTGCTCGACGTCGACGGATACTGGCAACCCCTGTTACGCATGATGGAACACGTCGACCGCGAAGGATTTCTGCGCGGAGCGCCGCAGGAGTGGTTGGTGATCGACGACGACGTCGAGCGATTGCTGCAGCGTCTGGAACAGTTTCAATCACCGTCCGTACGACCGTGGAGTCGTCGCGACGAACGCTAGTCTCACGTCCATCGGATACAGCATGCACATCGAATTCAGCGGTGCGGCGCGCGAAGTGACTGGCTCATGTCACATTCTTCGTGTGGGACAGCGCACGGTGGTGTTGGACTGCGGCATGTTTCAAGGACGTCGCGCTGAGAGTCGCGAAAAAAACGCGCGGCTGCCCCTTCCCACCAACGAAATCGACGCGGTGGTGTTGTCGCACGCGCACATCGATCACGCCGGCCGGTTGCCGTTCTTGGTGAATCGCGGCTACCGCGGCACGATTTGGTCGACTCCCGCCACGCGCGATTTGTGCGCGGTCATGCTCGCCGACTCGGCGCACATTCAAGAAAAGGACGCGGAGTTTTTAGAGCGCAAAGGGCGTCCGCATGCAGATCCGATGTACACGATCGCCGACGCGACCCACACCCAAGAATTGATGGTGGGGGTTCCGTATCAGAAGTGGTTTGATGTCACTGACGGTGTGCGCGCCATGTACACCGATGCCGGTCACATCTTGGGGTCCGCATCGGTCGTGATTGAAGCGCGCGAAGGCGGAGTGACGAAGCGTCTCGTTTTTTCGGGCGACATCGGACGCGACGGATTAGCCATTATTCGCGATCCGGAGCCACCACGCGACGGTGCGGACGTGATTTTGTGTGAGTCGACATATGGCGATCGCGATCATGAATCGGTCGCGGGCGCGCGCGCGCAACTTGCGCAGGTCGTGCGCGAGACGGCGGCACGCGGCGGCCGCGTTCTCATTCCGGCGTTCGCCGTCGGGCGCACACAAGAACTCGTGTACGATCTGCATGGGCTATATCGCGATGGTGAGATTCCGGCGATTCCTATTTACATCGACTCGCCACTCGCGACCGATGCAACGGCAGTGTTTCAGATGCACCCGGAAGTGTTTGATCGCACGGAAGCGTTGGCGCGTGGCAACGACCATCTGTTTGACTTTGAGCTCGTGCGCTACACGCGAGATGTCGCGGCGTCGAAAGCACTCAATCAAAAGACCGGTCCGATGATCGTCATCGCGGCATCGGGGATGTGTGAGTCGGGACGCATTTTGCATCATCTCAAAAACGGCGCGAATGATCCGCGCAACACGATTCTCATCGTGGGATTTCAGGCCGAGAATACACTCGGTCGCCGCATCGTCGAGCGGCGTCCGCAGATCACCGTGTTTGGCGAAGACGTGCCGCTTTCCGCACAGGTGGTGGTACTTAACGGCTACAGCGCACATGGAGACCGCACACAACTGCATGCGTGGTTGAACGCCGTTCGTGACGGAGGTTCAGCCAGTGGGCGCGCGCATCCGCGTGTACACTTGGTGCACGGCGAACCAAAGTCGCAGGATGCGTTTTCCGCCGTGCTGACCGCTGATGGCTATACCGTTGATGCGCCAACGCCAGGAGCGCAGCGACCGCTATAATCGTGCGTCGGTGACGAGTTTCGCCGCGCGCGTCACTAGTTTTCCACCATGTCCCGTCGCTCCCCACGTCGGTCCGTTACGCTGTTGGGCCGACTCCTCGCTGCGGCGGTGTGCGGCTGGCTTCTCTGTTTGGCGGCAATTCTGTTGTGGTCGACGCGCAGCAGCACAGAGCAGGCGGATGCGATCGTGGTCATGGGCGCGGCGCAATACAGCGGGCGTCCGTCACCGGTGCTTCGCGCGCGACTAGATCAAGCAATGATGTTGTGGAGCGCGCATCGCGCGCCGCGATTGATCTTTACGGGCGGTCGTCGCGACGGTGATATGATCAGTGAGGCGGCCGCAGGTCGCCGCTTCGCCATTCGTCGCGGTGTGCCACCGCAAGCGATATGGCTTGAGGCCAACGGCCGCACCTCACTGTCGTCGATGCACGGTGCCGCCATGCTGTTGCTTTCGCGCACAGACTCCGTGCGAACCCGCAGCGCCACGCGACCGCGTGTGCTCCTCGTGAGCGATCCTTTTCATATGCTGCGGTTGGACGTGTTGGCGCGACTGCATGGTCTCACCCCGCTGCCGGCGCCAACACGAACAAGTCCGATTTCCGCGAACAGCGCGGTGGCGCTGGAATACATGTTGCGAGAGAGCATCGCGTTACCCGCCGACGTCGCGCTACTGCTCTGGCTACACCTGACAGGTCACAGCGCAGAGGCGATCGCCGACGGATAACGGTGCGTTACGGACGCTGACGTGCGATCAGATTCGCCTTCGCGTAGCCGTTCGCTGGAATGGGCACGACATCATCACCCAACTCGATGACGCGTTCTGCTGCCTCGAAAGGACTCCGCAAAAAACTGACGAACGTATACGAATCGGCAGCGGAATAATTCACGGCGTAGCCGATATCGGCGAGGGCGCCGATTGTTACGCGACTGAGTGGGTTCAGGCCAGTGTTGACGAAGCCGGTCATCAGCTCGTTGCGAAACACCGTTTCGCGCCAATGCACATCACGCGTACCCGCACCACCAGTGTTCTCGACCGGAACGATGCGTCCTGTAAACGCCCCACCGCCCAGCGCGACAAACTGCGCACGCGCTTGTGTGCCCGTAAAAATCGGATCAGGCAATCCACCGTCAGTGAGGAGGCCGCGTGAAGTCCACGCCGATCCGCCGATGCCAAGTGCGTGTCCGATTTCATGTGTGATCACCGCGTCGGTGAGTCCCGATGCATCAAGCGCATCGAGATCCGCGCTGTCGAACTGCATGGTGGCAAAGCCTGTGAGTCCAGTTGTGGCGTGAAATCCGCAGGCGTTCGCATTCCCAAGCACATTTCCAACACCATCGATAGGCCCGATGTTGGCATAGATCACGAGATTGGTGACGGTGGTGTCGACGGCCGGCATCCACGGACGTCCGCACGCACCGGCATTCGTTGTGAACCGCGTCGTGCCGGAATTCGACAGCACGATACTCCGCCACTTCGCGACCGACCTATTTACTGCGGCTTGTTGCGCGGCACTGGGCAGTGTGCCCACGTAGCGCACGGTGATGCCGTAGAGTGTTGTCACCGCCGTCGCGGTGAAGGTCACGCTTTTTCCAGTGACCGAAGAACTTGTCGCGACGAGCGTCTGCGTTGGGGCATTACCAAGAATCCAACCGGTTACGAATGCGATGCCAGTCACGGCATCCGTTTGTGCGATGCTTGGAGTCACCGTTCCAGAATTGAGGCCCGTCGTAAAGGTCACGGCGACGTTGCCAATCGGGTTCGAGAATGCATCGACAACGCGAACCGCCGGCGCAACCGTGATCGCGAGTCCGCTCACGCCTTGCTGGCTGTCACCAAAAACCTTTTGCAGGTCGGCAGCCGGACCAGGTAACGCCACCGCCGAAAATGCCGCTTGCGAAACATTCGGCGCCGTGGCGACGGCAAAGAGACGCCCCGCGACCGTGCCTAACTTCCATGATGCCGCGGCTGCCACTCCATTGGCATCGGTTATTTGCTGTCCACCCTCAATTACACCGCCGCCGTTAATGGTAGCGAACGTCACGGCGACACCGGCGACGGGATTCCCAAATGCATCTTGCGCGCGCACGGAAGGTGCGATCGGTAGCACGGTATTAACCGTCGCGACTTGCCCGTCAACAGAAAGGCGGACGAGATCGGTGGGCGCACCCGCGCTCACCTGCGCGGTAAACGTGATAGGTGAGACACCGTCCGACGACGCCGTTAGCGTTTGTATTCCCGCGCTCGTACCGAGCGTCCAACCACCCGACAGCGCGACGCCAGATGCATCGGTAAACGACGAGTCATTGACCACGTGCCCACCGTTTGCACCAATGCGCCAACGCACGAGATGCCCTTTGATGGGCTTGCTCTTGGCGTCGAGGATCTTGACCTGCGGTGCGGCGTTGACAACGGTGGCGACGACTCCGGAGACTTGTGTGATGCTCCCGTTGACGGGTGCAAATGTCGTCGGCACCTGCGGTCCATCACCACATGCGTTTATGAGTGCGACGAACGCGAACAGCGCGCATGCGCGCGTCGCGGACACCATACGTTTTCGGAAGATCATCGTTCAGAATTCCTCGCCGGAACACGTGTTGCAGGGTTACCGCTTTGCTGCGCCGCCAACCAATATTGTCCCATGCGCATTCCTGTCGACAGCTACCGCCTTCCGAATGGCCTGCACGTTGTGCTGTCCGAAGATCATACGGCGCCCATCGTCGCCGTCAACTTGTGGTATCACGTAGGCTCAGCCAACGAGCGGCTGGACCGTACGGGATTTGCCCACCTGTTCGAGCATATGTTGTTTCAGGGCTCGGAACATGTCGCCGCAAACGAACACTTTGAGCTGGTGCAGCGCGCAGGCGGCACCCTCAATGGCTCGACCTGGTTAGATCGCACTAACTATTATGAGACGCTGCCGTCCAATCAGTTAGCCATTGCGCTGTGGCTCGAAGCTGATCGAATGGGACGATTCATACCAGGATTAACACCGGAAAAGCTCGATACCCAACGTGACGTCGTGAAAAACGAGCGTCGGTGGTCGGTCGACAACCAGCCATACGGCTCGTGGTGGGAGAAGCTCCCGGAATTGTGTTTTCCTGAAGGACATCCATTTCATCATTCGTTAATCGGATCGATGGAACATTTGTCTGACGCGTCGGTTGACGACGTCGCCGACTTTTTCCGCACCTACTATGCACCCGACAATGCGGTGCTGACGATCGCCGGTGACTTAGATCGGACGGAAACCGTGCGGTTGGTGGAAGAATATTTTGGCCCGATCCCGCGAGGCGCGCCGCGACCACCGCTGCGTGACATGCAGGTGCCACCCACGTTTGGTCACACTCGACGCGAAGTCGTCGTAGATGCGGTTGCGTTGCCGCGACTGTTCGTTGCCTGTCGCACACCGGTGTTTGGCAGTGACGGGTATTACGCGGCGAGCCTCGCGGCGGCGATTCTTGGACTGCGAACGGGCAGTCGATTGGAGCAATCGTTGGTGCGCACGCAACGTGTCGCGGCGCAAGCGACAGCGTTTACGTACGATCTTTCGAAGGGGAGCGATCTCCTGATCGTTGACGCAACGGCAAATAGCGGCGTGTCGGCCGCACAGTTGGAAACTGCAGTGCTTGCGGAGCTGGACGCGTTGCATCGTGATGGCGTCACCGATGAGGAAGTCGCCCGCGCCCGCGCGCTCATCGAAACGAGCTTCATCACAAGCTTGCAATCAGCCGCTGAACGCGCGGATCAACTGTCACGATTTGCCACATACTTTGGCGACGCGCAACTCGCCAACGAACAAGTGTCGCGTTATCAAGCCGTATCGGCTGCCGACGTCACGCGACTGGCACGTGAACGTCTTGGTGCGGATAACCGTGTGATGTTGTTGTATGTGCCTGCGCCAGATGATGAGATCCCCGCAAACGAACAGGCGCACTCGATGATGGTGAGCGCGTGACCGATCATAGCACGGTGCACGCGAGTCCGATGTCGAGCCATGCCAATGCCGCGCCGCCCCGCCCCAGTGCAGGGACGCCTCGCGCATATCGTTTTCCGTCATTTGAAACGCGCGTTCTGTCGAATGGTCTGCGCATTATCGCCGCCCCGATTCACGCGTATCCGGTGGTGACGATTCTCGCGGTCGTTGAAGCGGGTGCGACGCGCGACCCCTACAGCGCGGAAGGTGTGGCGCAACTGGCCACGCGCGCGCTCAACGAAGGTACAGAAAGCATGTCGGCGTTGGCGCTGACACAACGACTGGAAATGCTGGGCAGCACCCTCGATACTGGCGCGGATTGGGACTCCGCAATTGTGCAATTGACGTCGCTGGCAACGCGTGTTGAAGACGGATTTTCGGTGCTCGCTGAAGTGCTGCGTGCGCCGGCGTTTCCCGAGCACGAGCTGGAACGCATGCGCGCCGAACGGCTGTCGGATTTGCAACAGTTGCGTGCTGAGCCACGTGGCCTCGTGGATGTGTTTTTCTCACGCCTGCTGTACACCCCCTCATCGCGGTTTGCGCGCTTGGCAGGCGGTGACGAAAGCAGCATCGCGCGCGTGACGCGCGAGCGAGTTGTGGCATATCACGAGGCGTATTATCGACCCAACGCAACGGCGCTGATCATTGTTGGTGACATTACCGTCGACGATGCCGTGCGACACGCCACGCGCTGTTTTGGAGCGTGGGAAGGCGCTGCGCCTGCGGTGACGGAGCCGATGGATGCGCAACGCTTCCCAGACGCGCGCGTGCATTTAGTGAACAAAGCCGACGCGCCGCAGTCTGAGATTCGCGTCGGCCATGTGGCGGTGTCGCGATCACACGACGACTACTTTCCGCTGGTGGTGATGAACGCGATTCTGGGCGGCCTCTTCTCGTCGCGACTCAATCTCAATTTGCGCGAAGAGCACGCATACACCTACGGCGCCCATTCGGCGTTTGATTGGCGTCGCGCCGCGAGCCCGTTCGAAATCTCCACCGCCGTCGAAACGAATGTCACCGTCGCCGCCCTGCGCGAAATCATGACCGAATTCACGCGCATTCGCGAAGCACCGGTGAGTGACAGTGAGTTGAGTCTGGCAGTGAGCTACCTGATCGGTGTCTTTCCCATTCGGTTTGAAACGACCGCCGCGGTGGCCGGTGGGCTTGCGAACGTCGAGATCTTTCGCTTGCCAACCAACTACTTTGACACCTATCGCGAACGCGTGGCGGCCGTGACCGCTGCCGATGTCTTACGCGTCGCACACACACACCTCGATCCAAAGCGGCTGCAAGTCGTGGTGGTGGGTGATGCAACCGCGATTCGAGAACCGCTCGAAGCGCTTGGTGCGGGTCCCGTGACCGTGTACGATCCCTCCGATGTGGACGCGGACACCGACGCGCCCGACGCCTGATGTTTCTCCGTCTCTGACCCTGATCCTGTGCCTGCGAAGACCGTGCGAAAGAAGTCCGCGAAAAAAGTCGTCAAGAAAGTCGCAAAGAAGGCCATTAAAAAATCGACGCTGTACGAAGTGCGTCGTTCACGCATTCAAGGGCGTGGCGGCTTCGCGATCAAACCGATCCGCAAAGGGCAGAAGGTCGACGAGTACGTTGGCGAACCGATTTCGCACGACGAAGCCGATCGCCGGTACGACGACAACGACGGTCGTCATCACACGTTTCTCTTCGTGTTGGATGACGACATCGTGTTAGACGCGCGCTACGGCGGCAGCGACGCGCGCTTTCTCAACCACTCGTGCGACCCGAACTGCGAAACAGAGATCGACAACGGCCACATTTGGATCAAGGCCATCAAGTCGATTCAGCCCGAAACCGAACTCACCTACGACTATCGGTTTGAGTGGCAGGACAACTACGAGCCTGAAGACATCCGTTACTACGCGTGCCGATGCGGAACCAAGAAGTGTCGCGGCACGATTCTCATGGTCCCACGCTATCTGAAAGAGACGGCGCGGAAGTGGTTGGCGGGCGATGATGTGAAAAAGCCGCGGAAACCGCGCAAAAAAACTGCTGTGAAGAAAAAATCTGCGACATCGAAAAAGCGGCGCACCGCGCCACGACGGTGATTGCCCCGGGTCAGCTGTCCAGCACCCGGGCCTACACGGGACGCGTGATTTCGCTGGATGTCGACGAAGTGCGATTTCCCGATGGATCGGTCGGGTCGCTCGAAATGATTCGGCATCCCGGCGCGAGCGCCGTGGTGCCGCTGCTTGACGCAGACGCCGACGATCCGATGGTGCTACTCATCAGACAATACCGCTACGCGGCAAATGGATACCTGTATGAAATACCGGCGGGCCGCTTGGACGCCGGCGAATCTCCATTGCAATGCGCACATCGCGAACTGGCCGAGGAAACCGGATACCGGGCTGAGCGTGTCGAACAGCTGTTCACGATGTTCACGACGCCCGGGTTCACGGACGAGAAAATTCATCTGTTCCTTGCTTCGGGACTGACAGCTGGCGATTCGCATCGCGAAGCAGACGAATTCATGGAGTTGGTGCCGACCAAGTTGTCGCGCGCGCTCTCGATGATCGAGCAGGGCGAGATTCAAGATGCCAAAACGGCGCTCGCGCTCATGTATGCGGCAGAGTTCCGTTTAAGCTGAGCTCGCTAACTGGATAGGTCACGTGTCCTCGCGCGCTGTCCACTTTCTTGGAACAAAATCCGTCTTGGCATACGCGGCGTAGGGGAGGCGTAGGGTAAAACATTTGTAAACTGTTTTCCCGCATATGCTTGGATGCTTTGTGTTCCAGCAAGTTCCACGAAGTTCCGTGCGGCACGACGTGTGCACTACGTGGGGTCGTGCGGCGTGATGCACTGCCGGAACGCCTGATCGCACCGTGAGCTCCCGCGCTTACGTCACAGCAGGATCGAGGACTAGACCGATGACCAACTTTGCTCGCCCGCTCGCCCAATCCACCCCGTCAGTGCCTGTGCGGGAGCATCTGCGCACACTCGAGGACGGTGATGTCGTCTCGGCGTTTCTCGCCGGCGAAGAGCGCGCGTTCGAAGAGCTGGTGACGCGCTATCAGGGGCGTTTGCTGAACTTCGTCTATCGCACCATCGGCGACCGCGACCGCGCGGAAGATTTGGTGCAAGAAGTGTTCATCCGAGTCTATCGCCATATCGGTCGTTTTGACCGGTCCAAGAAGTTCTCAACGTGGATTTACACGATCGCGTCGAATTTGGCGAAAAACGAGCTGCGCAACCGCTCACGCAATCCGTTGGTGCTCTTCCAGACCATCAAGGCCAAGTTCGAAGACGACGAGCGTCCGCTGCAGTTCGAGGACGTGCATACGCGCCCAGACGATCTGTTTCGCAAGCGGCATTTGCGCGAGATGGTCGAACAGTCGGTATCCAAGCTTCCGGCGCATCATCGCGAGGTGTTCGTGCTGCGTGAACTTGAGGGCAAGTCATACGAAGAGATCGCCGAGATAACCGGAGTGAATCTTGGGACCGTGAAGTCGCGCCTCAATCGTGCCCGGACGGCTTTCGCCGAGATTATCGAGCCCTTGGTTCGCTAAAGGTGGTTGGCCGGCCTTCATCGGCCGGAACGAGGTCAGTTCGGGAGGGTATGTTTGTCGGCACCCCTCGTGGGTATCTGACAGCCATGCGCCTCCCGAGCCAACCCCGATGCCGCAGTTGATGTCCCCGATTGATTGTCGCGTATTTCGCCGACAGCACCTTGCGTATCTCGACGATACGTTGTCAGGCGATCAGATGGCTGCTGCACAGCGACACATTTTATCGTGCGATGCGTGCGCCGCCCACGACACGATGGTGCGCCGTTCGCTCATGTTGGCAAAGAGCCTGCCCAACCTCGAACCGTCGTCGGCGTTTCAGGCACGATTGAACGCGCGACTCGCGGAGTGTCGCACGGAACGCGAGCGGGGCACCGCGGCGCGCGTGACCTCCAAATACGAAGCATTTGATGACGCGTTGCTGACGCCCATCGGACCGTATCGTGCGTTGTGGCGCTCTCCGCGCACGCTTGCGACGATCGCCGCGGGCGCCGTGATTGGCGCGCTTGTGTGGCGCGGATTGTCGACGTCGCAGGCGCCGCTGGTGGCGATGCAGCCCGTGATTGCTTCGCAGCCTGTGCGCGCCGATGTGCGGTATGTCTCACCGGCGCTGCTGCAAGCGATGGCGTCAGGCAATCCAGTGTGGCCCGCGACGGTCATCATCGACGAAGCGCCCAGTGCGTTGGTGAACGCGAGCTACTCCATCGCGATCGACGGGCGTTAAGCGGTTTTCTGCGACGCAATTTTCCGATGACGCGATTGTCCGCTCGTGCATTTTCTTGCGCGGGCGTTGCGAACGGCGTCGTGCAGTATCTTATCGCGATGACTCCGCGAACCGATCGAATCGGTGCCACATCTCATGAAGGCTGAAGCGTCGCCGCAACGCACGGTTCTTGCGGCCGTGCAATCACGCACGTTTGCGCCGGTGTACTACCTGTTCGGCGACGACGACTATTTGAAAGATCGCGCGCTGCGTGATCTTGTCGATGCGGCAATTGACGCTTCGACCCGTGATTTCAATAGCGAAATTCGGCGCTGCGGCGAATTAGACACGGAAACGCTGAGCAGTCTGCTCGCGACGCCACCGATGTTGGCCGAAAGGCGTGCGGTCGTGCTGCGCGATGTGACGCTGCTCAAAAAATCCGCGCGCGCGCAATTGGATCGCTACCTCGCGCGACCGGCCAGTGACACGCTGTTGATCATGACGTCGTCGGCCGGCACGAAAGCCGACACCGTGTTGATCAACACCTCATTACCGCTCGATTTTGCCCCACTCTCACCCGAGCGGGTTCGTAAATGGATCGCGCATCACGCCACGACGACGCTTTCGCTCGCGATCACGACGGACGCCGCGGAGCTGTTGCAACAGGCTGTCGGTAATGATTTGCAACTGCTGTCGGCAGAGCTGGACAAGTGCGCCAGCTACTCGTTAGGCGCGCGCGACCACAGCAGGGCCGCGGACAATTCGAGTTCAGCGCCTGTGACAATCGACGGAGCCGCCGTGAGCGCGGTGGTTGGTATTCGTCGTGGTGAAACGGTGGCGGATTTGCTAGACGCGGTCGCACGACAAAACGCTGCCGCCGCTATTCTGCTGGTCAACCACGTCATTGGTCAGCCCAAGATGTCGGGCGTGCAAATTGTGATGATGTTGAGCACGCAAGCGTTCGCGCTTTCGTACGGGCGCGCGCGACGTGACGCGGGCGTTCCGACCAATCGACTGCCGGCGGAGTATTTCGCGTTTTTAAAGGAAACGGGCGGATACCCTGGGCGACCGTGGGGTGACGCCGCCTCGGCGTGGACCAAGGTCACGGATCTGTGGTCTGCAGAAAGTTGCGAGCGTGCGCTCGCGCTGCTGCTCGAAGCCGACGTCGCGCTCAAGGAGACGACTGTGTCAACACCCGAGCAAACGATCATGTCGCTGGTGCTATCACTGTGCGCGTTGCGAACACCAACACGGAGCGCCGCATGACGCTGTGGCAACGTCTGGGCAGCACGGGTCTATGGTGCGCGATCGCGACGCTGAGCGCAGTGCGCAGTGTGCACGCGCAAGTGCAGACGGACGCCTCGGACAAGATGGTGATCGCGGTTGGTCGCGCGCGGTCGCTGATGGAAGGCGGAGATGGGGCGGCCGCACGCACATTGCTTGACTCGTTAGTAAACCACACTGATGCGGGCACGATGGACATCGCGGAAGCGCTGTACTGGCGCGCGGCACTCGCTGAACGAACCAGCGATGCAGAACGCGATTGGAAGCGCATGGTTGCCGACGTGCCGATTTCTCCGCGCGTTCCAGACGCGCTGCTGCGACTTGGCGAGTTGGACATCTTGCGCGGGCGACCCGCGTCGGCACGCGAATACTTTTTGCGCCTGACGCGCGATTTTTCCGATACACCGCAGCGTGGAAAGGCGCTGGTGATGGTCGCGCGCAGTTATTTCGAAGAGCGCGATGTGGCACACGCATGCGCAGCCGTTGCGGCGTTCAAGGCGGACGACGTGCCCGCTGGCGAAACACGACTGCAAGCGGATGAACTCACACGGCGATGTGCGTCGCTTGCGGCGGCCGCTGCTGCGGCCGCAACACTTTCCGCGACAACGACGGCAGCACCTCAGACTCCAGTATCATCGACAGCAGCGACTACGAGAGCGGCGTCGACGCCAACAACAACAAAGACTGCCGCACCGACGACCGAGTCTCCAGCCGCTGCACCACGCGCAACGGCGACCAAGTCGAGCGCGCGTTTTACCGTGCAGGTAGCCGCGTACGACACACACGCGCAGGCTGCGGCAACCGTGAAGCGTTTGGTGAAGCGCGGACTGCAGGCGCGTGTTGATGGAGAGAAAAAACCGTTTCGCGTACGCATCGGTCATTATACGACGCGCGCAGAAGCGACTGCCGCGCTCGCGAAATTGAAAAAGCAAGGACAGAAGGGATTTGTCGCGGAGCTCAATAAATGAGTGGTGCGGCAACGCCACTGATGCAGCAGTACCGAGAGATCAAGGCGCGACATCAGGACGCGATCTTGTTTTTTCGAATGGGCGACTTTTACGAAATGTTTTATGACGACGCAGAAACCGCGTCGCGTGTGCTCGGGCTAACGCTCACGTCCCGCAACAACGGCGGCGCCGCCGAGGTGCCGCTGGCCGGCATTCCCGTCAAAGCCGCTGCGGAATATTTGCGGCGCCTCGTTGGACAGGGGCATCGCGTGGCGGTGTGCGAGCAGGTAGAAGATCCAAAGCTCGCCAAAGGGATCGTCAAGCGTGAAGTCGTCGAAACGATCACGCCCGGCGCGGTGTTTGCCGACGATTTATTGGATGGTGCGCGCGCGAACTACGTGTGCGCGATCGCGACGGGTCGCGATACATCGCGGGATGGGTCGCACGCTGACATCGGGATGGCGTCGGCCGATCTGTCGACCGGCGAGTTACGACTCGCGATGGTCTCGGCCGCCGATGCTCCCGCTCTGATGGCGCGCATGGCGCCGCGCGAACTGCTGGTGGTACGCGGAAGTGCACATGACGCCGTCGCGCTCGCACTGCGGGTAGCCGATCGCGCGCTCGTGACGGAACGCGAACCATGGGAGTTTGACGCACAGATGGCCGCCGACGAGCTCACGCGACAGTTCGACGTGCGGGGTCTCGATGGCTTTGGGTTTGGGCCTGGTGATGCGGCGGCAATTGGCGCGGCGGGCGCACTGCTGCGGTATCTGCGTGAACTGCAGCCCGGCGGATTGCCGCATCTCGCGCGTCCGCAGATTGAGCGTCCGGGTGGCGTGATGCCGTTGGACGAAATGACGCGACGCAATCTCGAACTCGTGGAATCGTTGCGCGGTGGTGAGCTGGCGGGCACGTTGCTGTCGGTGATGGATCGCACGACCACACCAATGGGACAGCGTCTGCTTCGACAATGGTTGTTGGCGCCGCTGCTCGAGCGCGACGCGATCGAAGCGCGACTCGACGCAGTGACGGTGTTGGTGCGCGATCCCGTTGGTCGCGCAGCGCTGCGTGAAGCGCTTGATGGTGTGCGTGACATCGAACGACTTGCCAGCAAAGCGGCGGCAGGTCGCGCGACGCCCCGCGAATTGCGCGCACTTGGCGATTCGTTAAAACGACTGCCGCGCGTTGCCGATGCCGCGCGCAGTCTGCGCGACTTGGCATCGTCAGACGTGTCGATCAACGCATCCGGCGGTCTGCTCGCGATCGTGCTGCATGAGTGGGACAACGGCGCCGATTGCGCACACGCGCTCACGCACGCACTTGTCGAACGTCCGCCGATCGCCATTGGCGAAGAAGACACCATCGCGCCAGGGATCGATGCAGAGTTAGACGAATTACGCGCGTTGCGCGATGGCAGCAAGGATGCGATTGCGACGATTCAATCGCAGGAACGCGCACGCACCGGCATCAGCTCGCTCAAAGTGGGATTCAATCGTGTGTTTGGGTATTATCTCGAAATTTCGAACGCAAACAAACATCTCGTTCCTGACGACTACCAACGTCGCCAAACGTTGACAGGCGCCGAGCGCTATGTGACGCCAGCGCTCAAACTGTACGAAGAAAAAGTGCTCACCGCCGGCGAGCGCATCGAGTCACGTGAACGCGAGCTGTTTGAAGCGTTGCGACGCGAAGCGGGAGCGGCGATTGCGCGCTGGCAAGCGGTGGCCAAGCGCGTCGCGACGATCGATACGCTGCACGCGTTTGCCGACGTTGCGGAGCGTGAACAGTATGTGCGACCGGAATTGCACGACGACTTCGCCATGGAGATTGTGCGCGGTCGTCACCCGGTGGTTGAGCGGATGATGGCGCGTGAACAGTTTATTCCGAACGATCTGACGCTGACGGACGACGCGCGATTGATCGTGCTCACCGGCCCCAACATGGCCGGTAAGAGCACGATCTTGCGACAGATCGGACTGATTCAGCTGATGGCGCAAGTGGGCGCATATGTGCCAGCGCGTCGTGCGCGACTGCCGATTGTCGACCGTCTGTTCACACGCGTTGGTGCGAGTGACAATCTGGTGCGCGGGCAAAGTACGTTCATGGTTGAGATGAGCGAAACGAGCGCCATCTTGCACACCGCAACATCACGATCGCTCGTATTGCTCGACGAAATTGGTCGTGGGACCAGCACGTATGACGGCGTGTCGATTGCGTGGAGTGTGAGCGAGCATTTGCACGATGCCATCGGCTGCAAAACCGTGTTCGCGACACACTATCACGAGCTCACGCAGCTCGCGAACGAACTTCCCGCCGTGCGCAACTTTACCGTCGCTGTGCGCGAAGTTGGCGAGCAAGTACTTTTCTTGCACACACTGATTCCGGGGGGTGCGGATCGCAGCTACGGAATCGAAGTGGGACGTTTAGCCGGATTGCCGCACGCGGTGATCATGCGCGCGAAGGAAGTACTCGCGCTGCTCGAAGGGGAAGGCGAACAGATGGCGGCACGACTCACTGCCGAAGGGCAGGCCGCGCCGCGCAGTGCGACAAAGCGCGGACCGAAAATGGTGCGACCGACGTCGCCAACCCCGCAACTCGGATTTTTTGGCGACGCGGCCGCGCCGTCGTCGGCCGCGCCGTCGTCGGTAGCACCGTCGCCTGCGATGACAAAGCTGGCCGATGCGATGAACAGCCTGGAGCCAGATACCATGACGCCGCTCGAAGCGCTCACCATGCTATCGTCACTCAAGAAAGATTTTGCAGCGAAAGCCAACAAAAGCTGAACTGGCGGCCGCGGTATCGCTCACAGTGCCCGATGTGATCGCGCCGGACTTGCGCGTGCTGTTTTGTGGCATCAATCCGGGCTTGTACACGGCTGCAATCGGACATCATTTCGGGCGACCAGGTAATCGGTTTTGGCCTGCACTATTCGGTGCCGGGTTTACACCGCGACTCTTTTCGCCGTGGGACGAGCACGAACTTCTTGCATTGGGCATCGGTATCACCAACATGGTCGAGCGTACATCAGCGACCGCGGTTGAGGTGTCGAACGACGAATTCGTGGCGGGCGGACAACGATTAGCGCGCGTGGCGACCGCGCTCACACCGCGCGTGATCGCGTTTCTGGGCATTGGTGCGTACCGCACCGCATTTCAGCGCCCCAAAGCAGTGCTTGGACTACAGTCGGACCGTATCGGATCGACCGCGTTGTGGGTGCTGCCAAGTCCGAGCGGACTAAACGCGAATCATCAGTTGCCCGATTTGATCAGGCTGTTGCGCGAGCTGCACGACTGGCTCAATGCGTAGCGCGTCGTAGCGTTTTCGGGCGATGATGTCCGACGTCGCCGTTGTGGCAGTAGTTTCTGCGTAGCGTTGTGCTTCTTTCTCCGAGCGTTTTATGGCTATTCTCCGATCACTTCGTAAATCGCGCGCTGTCACCTTTGTTGTGCTGCTTGGCGCGTTCGGCTTTGTCGCGACAGCCGGTGCGTTTGGCGCATGTGGCAACAAGGACGCTCCGGCGGCGAGTGCTGCGGCGGCCGCGGCCGACAGCACGCAGCCTGCGCGCACGCCGACGTACTCGGTGGAAATTGTGAACACGTTTCCGCACGATCGCGGCGCGTTTACCGAAGGACTGTTTTTTCACCAAGGGCGCCTATTCGAAAGCACTGGCGAAGTTGGCACGTCGAACATCCGCGAGGTGGAACTTGCGACGGGACGCGTGCTACGCAAACTCGACATTGGGGACCCGTATTTTGGCGAAGGCACCATCATCGTCGACGACAAGCTGTATCAGTTGACATGGAAAAACGGGAAAGCATTTATCTACGACTGGAAAACGTTTGCGCCCAAGGGTGAATTCACGTACGAAGGCGAAGGATGGGCGCTGACCACCGACGGAAAATCGCTCATCATGAGCAATGGCTCGTCGGTGATCGCGTGGCGTGATCCGAAAACATTTAAGATCGAAAAAACGCTCGAGGTCAACGAGCATGGTACGCCAGTGAAGGCGCTCAACGAGCTCGAGTGGATCAAAGGCGAGCTGTGGGCCAATGTGTGGCAAAGCGATCAGATCGCGCGCATTGATCCAAACACGGGCAATGTGATTGGATGGGTCGATCTGGCCGGCATTTTGCCTGCGATCGATCGCGACGGAAATGAAGACGTACTAAACGGCATCGCATACGATGCTGCGAAGGATCGAATCTTCGTGACCGGAAAAAAATGGTCGAAGATGTTCGAGATTAAACTCAAACGGCGGAGCTAATCCTTTGCTCCGCCGCAGGTGAATTCATGACCGCTGCGGCGTGCGCTATCGCAACCGCACAATCGCGAAACGCATCGTTGTTGGCAGCGCCGTTCCATTCGACGCGAGACTCAGTAACGTACTGCGACCCGCCGGTAAGCTGAGTCGTACATAGCTGCTCGTGCCGCCCGCCAAATTCACGCGTTGCGGCGATCCGCTCACGAGCGAACGCGCGTTGATGGGATAAATCCCGAGCGCGTTGCCGCCGCCAAATCGCAGCCCGGGATAAATGCTGCGGAAATTCCAGGCGGGATATATGTAGCGTGCATCGAGCGCCGCGGTCTCGGCGACACTGAAATCGTCCGCAATCAATGAGACCGTCCAGTCGCGCAGATAATCAGCGAACGCATTCGTGCCTCCGAGTACCGCGGAAAGATTCGCGCGTCCTGTGGTGAGCGAGTTGACTAGTGCGCGGAAGAACGGCGCTTCGCCGCTCGCGCCCTGACGTCCCGCGGCAAAGCGAAGAAAATTCCACGTCGCCCCGCGTGTCGCTAACGAATCGTTCGGCGCGTACGGTGAATTGAGTTCGGGGCTGAGCAGGTACTGATAAAAGCGCGAGAAGTTTTGCGATGCGTAGGTGGTAAACAACGCGCTTTGTGCGGAGACCTGAGCGAGCGTCAAATTCTGACGCGACGTATACCCCGACATTTTGTAGTACAACAACTCTTCGGCGATGTGTGACAGTCCTTCATCGAGCCACGTCTCTTCGTTCGGAATCGCGCCCGTATTCACGTACAAGCGTCGCCCCGCGTTGATCAAATGTTGAAACTCGTGCGCGATTGTCCCTAAATTGAGCGATGTAACTTCGTCTTTGGTGTGCTTGTTGTTGTTGACGATGCCTGTGGGATCGGGCGTCAGCAGGTAAAACATTTCCGTTTCATTCGACCCCGCGCACGCCGCAAATCCACTGCGCGCGGTCTTGGGATACAGATCCCGAGAAAAGAAAAACCCACCAATCGTGTAGCCCGCGTTTGGCGGGGTCAGCGCGTTCACAGTCTTCGTGAAAAACAAGATCACGCGACCGGTGGTACTGACGTTGCTGGGCGCGCCGAACGCGGTTGTATCGAGCGGATACACCAGTGTGTCAAAGGTTGCGGCAATCGAAGCGTACTCAGCGTCTGTGTACCCGCTGGTGGGGTTCTCGTTGTCGGCGACCACGAGCGAATGCACGCCAACAGCCGCCACACGCGACACCCGACTGTTGGCCTGCGTACACGCTTGATTCGCGTTGCCGTTGAGCGTGATCGCGTCGCCCACCTTGGGATCGGCCGCGAGCACGAGCGACGACGTCATATCGCGCGCTGCAGAAACGCGCGCGCTTTGCCACGCACGCGCATCGCTCACGAACTGCGACAGTTCGCGATGCTCCATCGTGCGACGATCGGCTTCAAACTGCCGCGGCACTTCTGACGCAGGTTGGCGCGCCGACATCACATCGGCATCGAGCACTCGCAACGCAAGTGCGTCCATAGAGGGCGCCTGTACGGACGCCGTGATGGCGGCGATGCTGGGCGCGTTGTTGCCGAAACCGTACACATCGACCGGTGTAACCGTGCTAAACGCCGCCGCAGTCGAGATCAGCGTGAGCGCGTATTCGGCGTTTAACCCAGCGGGCGCGGTGATGCACGCGCGTGCACCGGACGCATCCACGTCGGGGGTAATCACTTCGCCAAGCGCGAGTGTGCGAGCGGTAAGTGGTCCGCAGACAGATGAACCCGCGAGACCGACACCCACGGGCACCGTGTCCGCCTTCCCACCGACGTCAGCGATGATCCGCGCACTACCGACGGCGAGTGCCGTCACCAGTCCGTTGCTGGAAACCGATGCAATCGCAGCGTCGGCTGAAGAAAAATTGATCGATTGTCCAACGATGTCATTACCGTACTGATCGCGCGCGGCGGCGCGTAAGCGAATCGTGTCGCCGACGCCGAGGTAGGCGCGATCGGGGGTTGCAACGACAGAGGTGGCGGCGCTGGCGAGCGCGGTTGCCGTAAACACGACGGGTGTGAGCCCATTGATTTGCGCACTCACGCGAAGGTTGCCCGCGTTTGTGCCGAGGGTCCAGGTGGTTTGAGCGACGCCATCGCTATTCGATATCGACGTCGTCGGTGACACGGTGCCCGCGCCCACACCAACGTCCCACTCGACCTCGGCTCCAGAAATAGTTTTGCCAGACGCGTCGAGCACGACCACAGAGAGCGGTGTCGCGAGTACCGCGCCGACCGTTCCAGTTTGACCAGATCCTGCAGCCAGTCGAAGCGTCGTCGGTGTCGCGCTGGGTCCGGTGCTCGCATCATGGCGACACGCAGAGAACAGAGCCATGCAACACACCGCGAACAGCGTGAAATGCAAAGAGCGCAGACGCGCGGAGCCGTGTTGCACGCAATGACCTGTGGGCGCGCTGTTGTGACCAATATCACGACTACGAATCATGCGATTCCGCCCACGGGGAGAGGAGTATGGTGCGGCTTGTAATGATACCGCTGAGTTGAGCGTGTGGATGTAGATTTCATCAATGCACGTAGGAGTACACCACCGGCGAATATTCGTCCTTGCACTGCTGGCGCTAGCTTGCTCGGAACGCACTCGCCCACTTCGCACGGTTGGCGGTGCATGGTGGCAAGGCGGACCGCCCGATGAGTTGCCGCAGATGCTGAACGACGCGTTGCCGTTTCAGTACCCAGTCGTGGAGTATATGCGCCAAATTCAGGGAAACGTGCTGTTGCGACTTTTTGTGGACACACTGGGCGTGGTTGTTGCTGATAGTACGCGAATTGAGCAGCCGTCGGGTGTTGCGGCGTTGGACTCGGCGGCGCTTGCTGGTGCGCCGCGCCTGCGCTTTCGAGCAGCGCGCCGTGGCGGTTCACCGATTGCTGTAGCGATGCTGTTTCCGGTGCACTTTCGACACCCCGGCACCCCGCCGCCTGAGTTCTCTGCGACACCTTCCTCTCGCCCGCCCACCGTTCATGGCAACAACTCTGACCGCTGACGCCGCGCGGACTGTCTCTGAAGAACACGTGCGTCATCGCCGTCCCTATGACTCAGTGCTCGAGACGATCGGATGGACGCCGCTGATACGGTTGTCTCGGATCGCCAAGGGCATTCGCACACCGGTGTTTGGCAAGGCGGACTTTTTCAATCCGGGTGGCAGCGTCAAAGATCGGATCGGATTGCCGATGATCGAGTCGCACGAACGCGCCGGCACGCTCAAGCCAGGCGGTGTGATTGTCGAAGCGACGAGCGGCAATACGGGTGTCGGTCTCGCGATTGCCGCTGCCCTTAAGGGGTACAAGTGCATTTTCACGATGCCCGACAAGATGTCGCAAGAAAAAGTGCGGCTACTGAAAGCGTTCGGTGCCGAAGTAATCATCACGCCGACGGCTGTACCCCCGGATCATCCGCAAAATTATGTGCAGATGGCCAAGCGCATTGTAAAGGAGACGCCGGGCGCCGTGCTGGCGGGACAGTTTGAAAACGCTGCAAATCCCGCGGCACATGTCGCGACAACCGGTCCGGAATTGTGGGAGCAGACGGAGGGTCGCATCACGCACTTCGTCGCGTCGGCGGGAACGGGCGGCACAATCTCTGGTGTGGGTCGCTATCTCAAATCGATGAACCCGAACATCAAGATCATTGCGGCCGATCCGCAGGGATCGGTGTTGGCGGAGTTGTGGCGCACGAAGGGTGAGGGACATCCCACCGGTGCACCGTACAAAGTTGAGGGCGTTGGACAAGACTGCATTCCGGCGACGCTCGACATGGACGTCGTGGATGAGTTCATCACCGTCGGTGATAAGGACGCATTTGCGATGGCGCGCAAACTCACGCGCGAAGAAGGCATTTTTGTTGGGGGATCGGCGGGATTGATCGCGCACGCGGCGTTGACCGTCGCGCGACGTCTCGATGATCCCAATGCGTGCGTGGTGACATTCTTGTGCGACACCGGTGAACGCTACTTGAGCAAGGTGTTTAACGACGAGTGGATGCGCGAGAATCAGATGCTCGACGCCGAACCGTCGCGCATTGAGATGGTGTTGGGGCACAAAGACGGCAGTGCACCAGCGATTGTGAGCGTCGCGCCTGGAGCAACGGTGCGGCAAACGATTCGCTTGCTCGCGTTGCACAACGTGTCGCAAGCGCCGGTGATGGACGGCAGTGTGTGCGTGGGCAGCGTTGCGGAGTCGCAACTGACGTCGCGCTCGCTGGCTGATCCGCGAGTGTTGGATGCGACTGTGAGCGATGTGATGGATCAGCCGTTTCCCATCGTCGACGCCGATCAGAATGTCGAAAGTGTTGCGAAGCTGTTGTCCAAGAGCAACCGCGCGGTGTTGATGAAAAAAGACGGCGTGGTGCAGGGCATCGTGACGCGCTTCGATGTGCTTGAGTACTTGATGCGTCGATGATGTGTCGATGAAAGACGCGATGAACATCACGGTGTTGTTAGGCGGTGTGTCGGCGGAACGCGATGTGTCGTTGTCGTCGGGGTTGCGCGTCGCGGTGGGGCTTCGCGAGCGCGGTCATGTGGTGACGTGTTTGGATCCGGTTGACGGCGTCTTATCGCGCGAGACAGAATCACGTCTGCTCGCGAGCGGCGTTGGCAGTGCGCCGCCGTCGCTAGAAGCCCTGGCGGGATTAGGACGTGCGTCGCTCTCCCCAGCGTTGGCACTAGATGACAGGGTGACCAGCGCGGATTGCGTGTTTATCGCGCTGCACGGCGGTCAGGGTGAAGACGGCACTGTGCAAGCGCTGCTCGATATGGCGGGAGTGTGCTATACGGGCAGCGGACATTTGGCGAGCGCGCTCGCGATGGACAAGCATTTGACGAAAGTGGTGTTGCGTGCGGCGGGTGTGTCGACCGCCGATTGGATCATGGCGCCGTCGCCGGAGGCGGGATCGGTTGATGCGGCCGAGGTCGGTGATGCGCTGGGGTGGCCGGTGATTGTGAAGCCGTCCAAGCAGGGAAGCACGGTGGGGCTTTCGATTGTGCGAGAGCCCAGCGAGCTGGCCCCGGCGGTGAAGGAGGCGTTTCGGTTTGATGATGAGGTGATGATTGAGCGATTCGTGCCCGGGCGAGAGTTGACGGTCGGTATTTTGGGTGATCAGGTGCTGCCGACAATTGAGATCGTGCCGGTCAAGGAGTTGTACGACTACGAGTGCAAGTACACGCCGGGGATGGCGAATGAGTTCGTAGCCGAACTATCGCCAGAAATTCAGGAGTTGTTGGCCGATCAGGCGCGCCGGGCATTTTCGGCGCTGAAATTGCGGGGATATGCGCGTATAGACTTTCGGTTGGATCCCTTTGGACAGCCTTGGTGTTTGGAAGCGAACACGTTGCCGGGGATGACACCGACGAGTCTGATCCCGCAGGCGGCGAAGGCGGCAGACATCTTGTTTCCCGAGTTGTGCGAACGCATCGTCCGATTGGCGCGTAGGTAATCGCGCGGCAGGCGTACCATTGGCTTCTCGCCACCACGTTTTTCCGTCACCATGGCTTCCACGATGTACGACGAGTTCGAAATTCCGCGTGCCCCGGTCGCCGTGTATTGGCTGATTGGGTTGTGCGTGAGCGTGTTTTTCGTGCAGACGACGTTGGTCGGCGACGTGAACATGCAGAACGCGTTGGGCTACACGACCGGCGACATTGCCGCGCATTCGGTGTGGACGATCGTGACGTACATGTTTGTGCATGGTGGGTTGATGCACTTAGCACTCAACATGTGGACGCTCTGGTTGTTTGGACCGCGCGTGGAGCGTGCGTGGGGCGCGAGCACGTTCACATGGTTTTATCTGTGGTGCGGTCTTGGTGGCTGGGCGTTTCACGCGATGATTCAGAAGGATGGTGGCACGCTGATTGGTGCGTCGGCGGCGATTCTGGGTGTGGCCGTTGCGTACGCGTCGCGGTGGCCCAACGAAGAAGTGTTTTTCTTTGGTGTGGTGCCGATGAAGGTGAAATGGTTGGTGGCGCTGATGGCGCTCATGAACATCGTGATGGCGATCATTGATCACGGCAGCGTGGGCGGCACCGCATATGCAGCGCATCTAGGCGGCATTGTCGCCGCGCTTGTGTATTTGCATGCGCCCAATACAGGGAGCCTCGATCGGTTCCGTCGCGGCATTGCGCCCGCGCCGGACTACGGCGACGAGTCGCCGCGTCCGGTACCGAAGAGCTCCGTGCGTCCTCGTGAGCGCGAGGTTGATGAGATTGTTGCGCAAAGTAAAGCGGTGGTGTCGCGCACGCGCTCAACTGTGGCGCCGAGAGCACTCACTGCGGCGGTTGCCGACAAACCATCGACGGCGTTGGACGCGGTGTTGGATAAGATCGCGTCGTCGGGGATGGAGAGTTTGACGGTCGCGGAGAGGATGCTGCTGGACGAATGGAGCCGACGACTACGGGACCTGCAGGGGTAACTGCAGGTTACCTGCAGGTTTTACGGCGGGTGAAACTGCGGGTTGACTGTGAACAGCGGGTTGAGGTTAACTGCTACCGGCGGGTGGGGGTTTCACTGAAGCACTGCAGGCGGGGGAGCTGCGGGGGACTTCACC
>JANXUN010000482.1 GCA_025356185.1 Gemmatimonadaceae bacterium | reverse complement strand
CGGTTGCAGCGCGCTCGCCGACGAAGAGTTGCTGACACCAACACTCGAGCAGCTTGCTCGCTTCATCGTCGAGCGCCGATCGTAGGCCGACGCGCTTTCTCATACACGAATTCACTATGTCGATTCTCGAACGCATCCATTCTCCCGCTGACCTCAAGCCGCTGACGCGCGACGAGCTACGTACGCTCGCGCAGGAAATGCGTGAGCGCTTGATCGATGTGTGCTCGCGCACGGGCGGACACATTGGTGCGGGACTTGGCGTGGTGGAGTTGACGATCGCACTGCACACGGTGTTCGATACGCCCAATGATCAACTCGTGTGGGACGTAGGACATCAAGGCTATCCGCACAAGCTGCTTACGGGACGCAACGATCGCATGGAAACGTTGCGCCACGAGTCTGGTCTCTCTGGATTCCTCAAGCGTACTGAAAGTCCCTACGACACGTTCGGCGCCGGACATGCAGCAACGTCAATCTCCGCAGCGCTTGGCATTGCCGCGGGACGAGACGTCAAAGGCGAACAGTTTAAAGTCGCGGCGATCATTGGTGACGGCTCACTCGGCTCGGGCCTTGCGTACGAAGGTCTAAATAACGCCGGACATTCCGACCGCGACATCATTGTGGTGCTCAACGACAACGAAATGTCGATTGCGCCCAACGTTGGGGCGATGCACAAGTATCTCACCAGCATTCAGCGCAATCCGCTGTACAATCGACTGCGCTCGCGCATAGGTGAACTCGTCGATAATGCGCCGGGTCCGTTCGCATCGATGAGCACGTTGCTGCGCAAATGGGAAGAGAGCGTGAAATCGTTTCTGACCCCGGGCGTGCTGTTTGAAGAGTTGGGCTTTCGCTATTTCGGGCCGATTGATGGACACGACATCGACGCGTTAGTTGAAACGTTCAAGGCCGTGAGGGGGATGAGCACGCCGCGTCTCGTTCACGTCATTACGCAAAAAGGCAAAGGATTTCCCGCCGGTGAGCACGGCGAAAAGTGGCACGCGCTTCCTCCTGGTCATGACCCCGCTACAGGAAAACAACTCAAGACGAGTACCGCGAATCCGGCGTGGACCGCCGTGTACGGGAAAGGACTCGTCGAACTTGGCGCCGAGCGGAAAGATGTGGTGGTTATCACCGCGGCCATGCCCAGTGGTACGGGCACCATAGGATTCGCGAAGGCGTACCCTGATCGTTTCTTTGACGTAGGCATCGCCGAAGGACACGGCGTCACCTTTGCAGCGGGACTTGCTACGCGCGGCCTGCGGCCGATCGTTACGATCTACTCCACGTTTTTACAACGCGGATACGACAACATTATTCACGACGTGGCCTTGCAGCATCTACCCGTCGTGTTTGCGATGGATCGCGCGGGACTCGTTGGCGAAGATGGCGAAACGCACATGGGCTTGTACGATATACCGTATATGCTCGCCGTACCCGGCATGACGGTGACGGCACCGCGCAACGGAGAGGAGATGCTTGGGCTATTGCGGGCCGCCGTCGATCACACCGACGGCCCGTTCTGTTTCCGTTTACCCCGTGACGCATCGCCGGACTCGCCGCCGAACATCGCACAGATCCCCGCAACGCCGTACGGCACGTGGGAAGTTTTACGGCATGGTCGAGAGTTTGCGATTCTGGCCGTTGGCACGATGGTCGACACCGCGTTACGCGCCGCCGAAACACTTGCCGCTGAGGGGCTCGATGTCACCGTCGTCAACTGTCGCTATCTCAAGCCGTACGATGCCGTCACGCTCAACGCCGTGTTGGCAGAACACACGCACGTGCTTACGATCGAAGAAGGCACCGTCGTGAATGGATTCGGCGCATACATGAGTGCGATCGTGCAACGACTCGCGCCAAGCGTCCGCGTCGCGACGCACGGCGTCCCCGATCGCATTGTCTACTCCGCGTCGCGCGCGAAACAATTGGCGGAGCTTGGACTGGACGCATTGGGTATCGCTGACCGCGTGCGCGCCTTGCACGAGTCCGAAGCGATGGCCGGCTAATGCGAGTCGGCGTCGTCGGACATCGCGGTTACGCAGAGCTTCCGACGATTCTCGGAACGCTCCTCGACATGGCGTCGACGCTGGGACTGACCCTCGCATTCGAAGAAGCGTTGTGGGAGATCGCCGAAGACGGCGAGCATCTCTCGGACCCAAGTCAAATCGACGCACTTATTACGCTGGGTGGCGACGGCACGCTGCTGCGCGGCGCGCGCTTTTTGAACGGTCTCCCGGTTCCAATTCTGGGCATCAATTTGGGACGCTTGGGCTTTCTCACCAGCTGTAGCGGTGAGGAGTTAGAAAGCGGAATTCGACGGTTCGCGGCCGGCGATTTTGTGGCGGAACCGCGCATGGCGCTGTGGGCCGCGGCGCTCGACGCTGGCGGACAAGAGCGGGGAAATTGGTTGTCGCTGAACGATGTCGTTCTACACAAGGGCGGATTCGCTCGTGTCGTGAAGTTTTCCGTGTACGTCGATCATGAGCTCATCGGCAGCTACTCTGCCGATGGTCTCGTCCTCTCAACGCCAACCGGATCCACCGGCTATTCACTCTCCGCCGGCGGACCGATCGTCGTGCCCACGTTCGAAAGCATCGTGTTGACACCCGTCTCGCCGCATACACTCGCGATGCGACCGCTCGTGTTGCCGCCGGACGTCGAAGTGCGCGTGCGTGGTGATGATGGCCCCGCCGAACTTTTGGTAACGATTGACGGACAAGTCGGCACTACCTTCACCGGTGGAGAAACACTGGTCGTCCGACGCGCCGCGACTGCGGTCCACATCGTCCGCTTTCCAGGCACCACGTTCTTTAGCCGTATGCGCCGCAAACTCGGATGGGGTGGTTTGAGCGAGCGAGACGGCGAAACGGTCTAGGGTGTCCCGCCCGAGATGCTGATCGAACTTCGTCTTCGTAACGTCGCGGTTATTGACGCCGTCACGCTACCATTGGCTGGCGGACTGAACGTGCTCACTGGCGAGACCGGTGCCGGGAAATCGCTCATTGTGGGAGCGCTTGCCATGCTGTTAGGTGAGCGAGCTGCAGCGGATCGTGTGCGTACCGGAACGGACAAGGCGACGGTCGAAGGCGTATTCGACATTGGAAATCATCTGACGCTGCGCGCACTACTTGACGCGCGCGGCGTCGACGCCGATGAGGATGACGTGCTCGTGTTGAAGCGCGAGATCGGGAGCAACGGCCGTTCGCGCGCGTGGATCAATGGATCACCAGTCACCGCCGCGGTGCTCGCGGAGATCGGCGCGCTGCTCGTCAGCGTGCATGGTCAACACGATTCGCGACAACTGTTGGAGTCTGAGCATCAGCGCGATGTGCTGGACGCGTTTGTAGGAGCGATGGAGTGTCGGACGCGAGTTGTCGAGGCGTTTCACGCCCGCTCCCACTTGGTGGCGCGTGAGCGCGACCTACTCGCCCGTCGCGACGATGCATCACGTCGCTCCGAATACCTGCGGTTTGTTGTCGCCGAAATCCACGACGCGATGCTCAAGGCGGACGAGGAGCAACCGCTCGATGACGACATTCGGCGACTGAGCAATGCGAGCGAACTACGGGCGCTCGCGTCGCAAGCAGCTGCTGCTTTACAAGATGACGAGCAGTCAGCGCTCGCCCGACTCAGTGCCGTCCGGCGAGTGCTGCAATCGTTGACGCGCATCGATCCGCCAACGACTCGATGGCAGTCGACAGTTGACGAGACCGTATACGCGCTTGAAGCACTGGCGCAAGAGTTGGACGACTATGCAGAGCAGATTGAAGCCGATCCTGAACGGTTGCGCAGGCTCGAAGCACGACGCGAAACGCTGGTCACGCTTCGCCGAAAGTACGGACCGCAGCTAGATGATGTGATCGCAACGGGACGTGCCGCGCGTGCCGAGTTGGACCTCGTGGACGGGGCGAGCGACGACATGCGCTCAACCGTCGAAGCCCGTATGGCCGCCGATCGTGCGCTACGCGAGACTGCGATGCAGCTCTCAGGGCTGCGCGAGCGCGGCGCTCATCAGCTCGCGCACAAGGTCACACAACTCCTTCCAGAACTGGGCATGCCCGACGGTCGAGTGGCTGTCGTGTTGACGACGTTGGATGACGTCACCGCGTTCGGCGC
>JANXUN010000474.1 GCA_025356185.1 Gemmatimonadaceae bacterium | reverse complement strand
CGCCGACTTTGGACGCGAACGGCATGTACACAAGAAATCGGCCAGCATCGAAACCTGCGCGGTGACGCGTGGCCCTTTGGTGCTGATCGGCTCTTTGGTAATTTGGACAAGAATATCTTGCCCTCGCTTGAGCAGGTCTTGAATGGGACGCACTTCACGTCGTCCGCGTCGTCCTCCGCCCCCGCCCCCGCTGCTCGCGCTATCTTCGGACGACGACTCCTCTTCTTCATCGTCGTCGTCAGACACGGCCGCATCGTCAACAACGACGTCAGCCGCGTGCAAGAATGCAGATTTTTCGGTACCGATGTTTACGAAGGCGGCTTGAATGCCGGGAAGCACTGCTTCGACTTTGCCGAGATAGACGTCGCCGACCATACGGCGTGCATCTGGACGATCGACCAGCAACTCCACCAACAAGCCGTCCTCGATGATTGCGACACGCGTTTCACGCGGGGTCGCATTCACCAGGATCTCACGCTTCATGATGACTGTCCGCAATTCAGAGCGGCGGCGACTCCGCTTGACCCTGATGGCGAGGCACACTGTGAAAAGACACTCAGTCCGTCAGCGCCGAATGGCGCCGCTCAGACTACGTCACGGGCTCCCCCACCAGCGCGACCGATTGTTCATGCGGCACGCGCCCGGTACGGCGCTCACTTCGCGCGCTCGCGTGCTGCAGAATCTGCAATACGCTGTGCGCGGCGAACGGCACACGTCTCGGGTGGTACGCGGCTACATGCAATCGATGCACGTCGGCTGACGCGCAGTGGGACGATCGACGGGCGTCGAACGATGGTACGCTGACCTCGTTCGGCCCCCGCCCGATACGCAAACGGCCCGCGAGTCGCGGGGGCCGCCGGCGCCTGATGCGACGACTACGAAACAACAGACTGCAGTTCGGACCTTCGGTGATACGCCCGAAGATTACCGAAGCGGCGGCAGACCAGCAATCCCTTGGAGCAATCCCTTAGAGCAATCGCCTAGATCAGTCGCCTAGATCAATCCCTTCAGGAGATGCCGCGCGATCACCATGCGCTGAATCTCGCTGGTGCCTTCACCGATCTCGCAGATCTTGGCGTCACGCATGTACCGCTCGACGGGATAGTCCTTGGTGTAGCCGTAGCCGCCGTGAATCTGAATGGCCTTAATGGTGGCGCGCATCGCCAGCTCGGAGCAAAACAGCTTGGCCATCGCCGCTTCTTTTCCAAACGGCTTCCCGTTTTGGGCCAGCCACGCGGCGTGATACATGAGATGCCGGCCCGCCTCGAGTTCGGTCGCGATGTCGGACAGCTGGAACTGGATTCCCTGAAACGTCGCGATCGCCGCACCAAACTGCTTGCGCACCGACGCGTACTTGAGGGCTTCGTCGAATGCGCCCTGTGCGATGCCGAGTGAAAGGGCGGCGATACCGATGCGCCCCGAGTCGAGCGTCTTCATGAAATTCACGAAGCCCAAGCCTTCGGCGCCGAGCAAGTTTTCGGCGGGCACTTCGACGTTATCGAACAACAGCTCGCGCGTGTCGGACGCGCGCCATCCGAGTTTGTCTTCTTTCTTTCCCGACGTGAATCCGGGCATCGCGGTCAGCGAGTCATCGTGACCAATTCCCAACGCACGACACGTATCTAGGTCGCACGTCTCCTTGGTGAGAATGAACGACGAGATGCCTTTCGTTCCCGCTTCTGGATTGGTCACCGCCGTCACCACGAAGATTTCGCCAACACCGGCGTGCGTGATGAATCGCTTTGAACCGTTTAACACATAGTGACCGTTCTTGCGCACTGCCGTGGTGCGCGTTCCGCCCGCATCGCTGCCTGCACTCTCTTCGGTGAGTCCAAAGCCGCCAAGTACCGTTCCGCTCGCGAGTAGTGGCACGTAGCGCTCGACCTGCGCGCGTGTTCCGAAGTTCACGATGGGCGATGTCCCCAACGTTGTGTGCGCACTGATGGTGAGTGAGTGCGATGCATCCACTTTACCAAGTTCTTCAATGGCAATCATGAAGCTGAGAATGTCGAACCCGGCACCACCGATGTCTTCGGACCATGGAACACCAAGCAGACCGAGTTCACCCATCTTCTTGATGTTCTTCCACGGAAACGTCGAATCGGCATCGTGTTGTGCCGCCACCGGAGCAACGTGTTCACGGGCAAACGCGCGCACCATATCACGGACTGCTTCGTGTTGTTCGGAGAAATACAGACTATCGTCCATGTGTTATTTAGGTTCGTCGAGGGCGGGACCGCCGCGTGTCTGTTCGCGCAGCGGCGCGTTCAGGCTCGGGGGCGGACGTTCCGAGGCATCGGTCGCACGCATCACAAAGCGCACGCACTTCAGGGTCACCGAAATAGCGCAGGACGAAGGCGCGACGGCAATAGCGTGTTTGCGCGTATCGCTGCACGGCGTCCAGACGATTGAGGTCCGCTTGTCGTCTCCGCTCGAGCGCTTGCCAATCAACCGGCAGCCAATTTGCATCGGCGGCGCGAGCGTCGAGTCGAAAGCCGCCACCAGTTCGTGACCATGTAACGAACTGCTCAGCTTCGAGTCGCTCAAGGACAGGGACAAGACCCATCGATCCCCCAAGTCCCGGCGGAAGACCGTCGAGGTCGATTGAGGCGCCGACCTCGAGTCGCTTGCCAGCCGCGCGCCACAGTGCGCGAAGGACCTCACGATCAAAGTCGCGCTCGCCTGACAGTTCGGCACCAATGCGTTCGGGGGTCGCGAGTAGCCGGACAAACACGCGACTCGTTGACTGGGGCTCTACGGCCAGTACGCCGGCTGCTGCAAGCACGCGCAGCGCGGATGCGGCTTTTCGATCGCCCGCTTTGGGCGGGAGCCGTTGCACGATGTCGTCAAGTGAGAGCTCGACAAACCGGTCGCGCGACGACGCGGCGCGAAGCACACGCCACGTGTGCTCGACTAACGCGCGATCGGGGTGCGCGTTGGCAACAAAAAACTCATGGGTAAATCGATCTGGGTAACTGTGCAGCAACACGCAGGTGCTCGGAAGGCCGTCACGTCCCGCACGCCCCGCTTCTTGATAATACGCTTCGAGCGATCCCGGCATCGCGTGGTGCACGACGAGGCGCACATCGGCTTTGTCGATGCCCATGCCAAACGCGCTCG
>JANXUN010000471.1 GCA_025356185.1 Gemmatimonadaceae bacterium | reverse complement strand
CCGAAAAACGCTTTTCGACAGGACGGACTGCGCTTGTTAGCGCTGCAGCAGTCGGAGTTGTCGTAGCGCTGTTTTCGCAGGCGATCATCGGCGCAGTGCAGGGAGAGGAAGGTCACAAAACGCCACCTGACTCAGGCGTTTCCATCAAGTATCCGCGATTCGGACGAAAGTAGGGCTCGTCTCCACCTCCACGGAGTGTTTCATGCGACGTTTTTTTCGTGTCTCGGTGATGTGCCTGATTGCAGGCGCCACCATGAGCGCGTGCAAGCCAGAAACCACCATCACGACACCAACCGTTCCGACGGCAGGTGTTCGATTCATCAACGCCGTGCCGGATAGTGCGGGCGCTTTCGGACTCGATTTCCGCTTTGTGGATCTCGTCGAAAGCAACGCACAGTTCCGCGTGCCTTATCGCAACACACCGACAACGACGTCGGGCGTGACGGCGTCCGCGACGGCACAATACAAAGCGGCGCAAGCGGGTTCGCGTCACTTTGTGGTGTTCCTCGACGACACGATTCAAGCCATCGCCTCGACCAAGCTCGCCGATAAGACGGTCCAGTTTGATGCGGGCAAGAACTACACCGTCATTCTCTGGGGCGCGGCGCGTGCCGGGGCGATGAAGATCACCATCATCGATGAGTCGACAATCGCCGATCCAGGACCAGCAAAGGTTGCGCTCCGCGTGATCAATGCTGGTGCGGGCCCGATCGACGTGCGCGCCTACCCGACCGGTGGCACGGTTCCCACGGCGGCGACGTTTGCCAACGTTGCCGACTTGACCGCGTCGGCGTTCGTGACGGCTGACACGGGTTCGATCACGTACAACGTGCAGCCTGCAGGCGGTGGCACGCCGCTCTTCACCGATATGTTGGCACTGCTCGGCGCGGCTGCGACATCTAGCGCCGGTGCAGCTGGCAAACTCGATATCGAGCCGCTTCCTGGTACGCGTGTCGGTGGCTCGGCGGTAACGCTCGTGGTTTATCCCCGCAGTACTGCAGGTTCGCGCACGCCGCAGACCGCTGCGTTCGGAGTACCCGCCGGTTCGTTTGTGTGGGATCGCAGACCGCCACGCGGTTTCTAGTCAGTTCGCTCCCTCCACGGAGTGATGTACACGCACAAAGGGCCGCCAGAATCTGGCGGCCCTTTGTGCGTTATTCGCGATACGAACGGACTCTTGTGCGACGCGATGGCACTGGCTAACTCGGACGCATGGCTCGCGTAAGAAAGCACACCAACAGCACCAAAGTGGCCGCACCCCATAAGGGGTCAGCGTCAACTTCGCCAGCGCCGACGTTCGCGCGCGGTTCGATGATTTCGCCGGTCGTCGACTTTTTGTGTGTGGGCGGGCTCTCGCTGCTTGTTATGATTCCGATGCTGGTGAGCGGCCGTAGCGATCTCGTGCTGATCGGCGCCGGCGCACAGGCGTGGTTGGCGACCGCGATCAACATGCCGCACTTCATGGCGTCGTATCGGCTGGTGTACGGCAGCAAAACAATGATCGCAAAACACAAATGGGCCGCGATTTATCTGCCCGTCATCATGCTGGTGTACATGGCCGCGGCGGTGTGGCAGGCACAAGAGTCACAGGCGCTCGTCATAGTCTTCATCACCATATCGAGCGTGTACCTCGCATGGCACTACACGGGCCAAGTGTGGGGAATGATGGCCTCCTTCGCTTTCTTGGGCGGGACCTCGTTCGACAAGACTGAGCGCGTGCTTATTCGCACGAGCCTGCGCATTCTGCTGGCATGGCATCTGTCATGGTTTTTGTTCACGCAGCTACGCGATCCATCTCGCGTGGAATGGGTGTATGTGGCGGCCAGCGCCGCGACTGTAGTTGCGTTCGTGATTGGCGTCGTTGGGCTTGTTCGACATCGCCGACGGACGGGCGCGTCACCACCGACACTCGCGGTCGTTGCCTGGCTGAGTATTTTCGTGTGGTACGCGATAATGGCGAGAGATCCCAAGGCGCTCTTCTGGGTGCAAATAGCGCATGCGATTCAGTATCTCGCCTTTCCCGTACGCATGGAGATCAACAAGGCGCACGCCGACACGCAACCCGCGTCAGCGCGAACCGCGTCTTGGCGAACCGCGTCTTGGCAAACCGGTCTGCACATGACGTTCTACGCAGTCGGGTTATTGCTGATCAGTTTTCTGATTGGTCAGGTCGTGCCGAAGGCGATGATGGGTGCCGTCGGTGATATGTTTGGCGAGGAGCCCGGCAAAGCAGCACCGATTTTAATTCTGATGTTTATCAATATTCATCATTATTTTACTGACGGCGTGTTGTGGCACATTCGCAATCCGGAAGTTCGCAAAGAGTTGTTCGCTCACGTCAGTCATACCGATCGAGGGATCACACGATGATGCATACGCATGAGGCTTCGCGCTGGGTTGTTCGGACCGCATTGCTCGCAACACTGATCGTGCCGGGCGCACTGCTCGCGCAACGCGGCGGTGGCAGCGCTGGCGGCGGCGGATTCGGCGGCAGCAAGAAACCCGACAAGGAAGCGTTCGGCGATAAGAAGGCGCCGCCGGGACCGACGCTGACGGCAAAGGATTTTCAAGAGAACAGCATTTACCAGCTGTATCTCGATAAGAAAAAAGATCTCAAGTTGACGGACGCGCAGGTCAGTGCATTTAAGGAAGCCGACATCAAACTGCGCGACGCGAACGCCGACAAGTTCAAGCAGTTGGATTCGCTCAGGACTGAAAGCAAAGCGAAGACGTCGGGCGATCCAGATGCAGAAGAAATGGCGCGGCTCGCAATTGCCCGCGACGCTTTCAGAGTGGTCGCGAACGACATTCGCGTCTCGTTTGATGATGCAGCTATGAAAGCCACATCATCGCTGGACGCATCACAGCAGAAGTCCGGACAGGAGTTGATGCAAAAGTACAACGACGAAATGCAAAAGATGTTACGCGACAAAGCTGGCGTTCGTGCAGGACCGCCAGCTGGCGTGCAGGTTCGTCGTGGCGGTGGTCCTGGCGAGCGTTAGCGGCGAAACGCGTTCTTGGTCCACACGGCAATCACGCCGCACTTTGGATCTTTGCGCATCAGTTCAGCTGGCACGGTGAGTCGCTGTTGATACACTTCGATCGCAGCGATTTCCGCCGGATACAACGTGTTAAGCACTTCGCTATCGGTTTGCTGAATGCCGTCGAGGAGCAGCGTCGCAAGACACTGGTCGGTGCCCGTCGACGGCAGCATCCACAAATTGAAGCGACGCCCATTCGCTGACTGGTTCTGTACGATGACGCCCGGTAGTCCGGCGAACGCGGCGGACAGTGTGCCGCGTTGTCCGATAAGTGTCGAGTCCAATGCCGATCCAAATCCCAATTTGCGACGCTCATCGAATTGACGCGCGAGGCGGCTCCCGCTTCCCGATGCGATCACATTCATCGCTTCAAGATTTGTCACGCGTCGCAGCGTCGCCGAAAGAAATACGGTATCGTTGGACATCACGTCGACGACAGCGGAGAACGGCGACATCCCAATCGCGGTCACATCAAATTGCCGCGAGCCCGTGCGAACCGCGCGCATCAGAAATTTGCCAGTGGTGTCCGTGCGCGATTCTGTAGCGTCGTCAACGATGATGCGCGCGCCGGCCACTGCCGCGCCCGAGGCTGACGTTACCACTCCCAGCACCGCGCCGCGCCGCGCAGAATCCGCGACCAGCGTACCAGCGAGCACTAAGTCCCGGCGGCGAACGCGATCGCTGCTGGAGGGAAGATCAATCAGTCCCGTGACGTTTGAGAGGTAGCTCGCGCGTACACGCAGCTGCGTGTTGAGAGGCACGCCGCATGCGGCATATCCACCACGCGCATCGGCCTGCGTTTCGTTGCGCCAGCGGCGCTGCGTAACACCTGTCGCGACTTTAGCGGTGCCGATGTTCACCAAGTCCAGCCACGAGACTTCAACAGTGGCTTGCGCAATGGGATCGTGTTTCTTGGCATCGTGAATTGAGCCGTACACGAGCCCGGTGTCGCGCGCAGGTACCGGAACGTCGCCGCACACCGCTCGCCAGAGTGTGGTAAACGACGGGACGGCAAGCGTAACGAGCGCGCGCCCATCGGTGACAACCGCACGCGATGTTGCGCCTGAAAGACCGAGGCTGTCGAACACTGCGTGTTGCATCGCAAACGTGTACGTCCCGGGCGGCAGCGTATCAAACACGAAGCGCCCTTTCGCATCACTGGTCGTGCTGCGCGAACGCTCGGCGATCGTGACGAACGCATTCGCAAGCGGTGTCCCACGCAAACTGTCGAACGCAAGACCCGAGACGGTGACACGCTTTGCGGGCTGCGCAAAGGCTGCAACGGGCACGCACAGTACGGCGACGAGGGCACACAGAAAGCGCCGAGCGCGCATCGCCGCTTCCCGACTCAACGTGCCAACCGCGCCTTGATGAGCTCCGCGATACGAATTTCGATACCACCTTTTGTCGAACAATGCTGGTAACCCTGACTGTACGTGGCTGGACGTGCTTGAGCGTCGACGAGCGTCGAGAGCGCAGTCCCTGACGCGCCTTCTGCAGACGCGGTGGTCGTCACACTCAACACTACATCGTACGAGTCTGCGTTCGGACCGATTTGCGTGTTGCCGCAATCGAGATAGCGACTGAGTGGTGCCTTGCCAAGCCGCTGCCGGATCTTCAAGCCGGTATTGCCCACCGTCCTCTGAGCGGGATCAACGGTATTCACGGGAAGGCCAATGGAATCGAACACCGATGGAAGAATCTTGAATATCGCGTCGGGGGTGAAGGTGAGATGCGACACGTCAGCGGTGACCGTGTTGGCGATAGTGAGTGTACCCGCGTCACCACCAATGGTTTGCGTGGCGGGTCTGACGGTCGTCGATGCGCCCCCACCGGACGACGAAGCGCAGGCCGGCAACAGCGCCGTCAAACAGAGCAGCAGGCGACGCATCGAGTCTCCAGAAATAAAGTGAAAGTGCATGTGCTTCATTTTCGACTCCAGACCAACATGACACCGCAGACTGCGTTGAGATCGCTGTACTTGCCCGGTGTTTCAGCGGCCGAAGCGTAAAACTCAAGCGCCGCGATCGTGTTAAGCGGAATGGTGTTGATGTCGAACGGTTCGGTGGGACGACCGGGGTTGAGCAGTCGGGCGTCCATGTACACTTGCGAGTAGCAACCGCAGACGACTCCACGAGTCACTTCACCGGGCGTTGATGGGCAGTAGATGCCTTGGTCGCGCACGTCATCGACATTGTACTCGCAGGGTACGGCCGAACTCCCGGGCTTCGCCACGGCGGCGGTGCCACAATCCCCCATCCCTTTGGGTTTTATATGCAGCGGCGCACGCTTGCCGATGATCCATCCCGCTGATCCGTGGCCGTTGATCGACGCAAAGCCCTGCGAGCTAGACAGCACATCCGACAACCGGCGTCCATCTTGCCGCGCTAATTGCTTTTGCGTAAGGAAGCGGCCAAACCCGCGCTTACTGCGTTCCTCAAATTCTGCGGGAACGCCGTCTGCGGTCACGTCGATTGTGGCCAAGGTGGCCGCCGAGAGCGGTAACAACACTTTTTGATCGACCGTACGATTCGCGTCAAAGTTCATGGTGGTGTTCATCGGCGAATAGCCGACGCGACGCACGCTGACGAGATGCGATCCAATAGGCACGTCGGTCATGCGAAACATGCCACGTTTGTCGGTCAGCACCGACCGACCAATATCGGAGAGCACAATCTCCGCGTTTTCGATGGGTGAGCCGACAGTATCTGCGAGCACCGTGCCCGAGAACGTCGGCAGGGCGAGCACCGCTGTGTCGAGCATCAGATCGGCGCGCGCAAATTTGCGATCAGGTGCAACCTGGATGTTGAGTGGCTTGGCTGCATAAATGCTTGTCGAATCATTCTCGGTGCGCATCACGACCGGCCTCCCCGACGGGACGCCGCACAGTCGATATGTCCCACTCGCTTCGACGGGCGTGCCGAGCCATCGCGCGCGCGCGCCGTTGGTGACGGTGGTGTCGTCGCTCCATTCGGCAATCACGCGCAGGCCGCGCGGCAACGCTTCAGCACCGTGCGGTGCAACGCGTCCGACAACGGCACCGGACACATCATCGGCGCCGCAGGTTGCGGCCATGAGTTCGGTGAGCTTCGGCGCAAACAGGGAGAGCGCATTCGCCGAGTCGCTCACGTTCACCGTTTGTCGCGAAACGCCGCCCACGGAATCGAGCCACGGCGTGCTGATTTCGACCGTGTAGACTCCGGTGGAAAGGCCACCCACCGTGAACCGTCCGGTTGAATCGGTCGCTCCTTCAAACGGCGTGCCGAGGAACGTGACGCGAGCGTCGGCGACGGGCGCGCCGCCCGCTGAGTCGCGAACGACGCCGGCGACGACGCGAGTTTGGCCGGCCGCGGGCTGCTTCCGTGCCGCAATGATTTGCGCGGGCAGCGGCAATCGAACGACCGAGAGACGTTCGGACAGGGTGCGGCGCACCCGAATGGCATCGCTGGGGTCTCTCCACGCTGCGAGCTCGACGGACGAGCCCTTACGGAGACCACGGCATGCCTGTAATAGCCCCGTAGAGCCCGTGATGCCGCCTTCCGACACCATGCGCCATGCGGCGCCGTCCGAAGCGCTCAACCGCCATTTTGCGCCCGTCGCGGGCTGCGCGTCGGCGGTCATCACGCGTGCAAGAATCCACGCTTCGTCAGGATCGGGATCGGCGCGACCGCATGCTTCGGCGACGTACTCCTCGGCGCTTGGCACGGTGAGTTGCACCAGCGACGACGACGAACGCTGTGCACGAATCGTGCGCGTGGTTGGCAGCTGCAATCCAATCGTTGCGACACGATCGTCGTCGACGACGAAACGATAGGGGCCTGGAAGCACAAACTCGATGCTTGCGCGCCCGAGTGAGTCGGTGCGCGCACGATAGTCCGTGCCGACGAGATTCAGTTTGGCGCCACGCGCAGGTGTTCCCGCCCGCGTGACCGCAGTGATGTGCAATGTGCTGAGCGGTGCGCTCCACAGCTGTTCGTCAGGCCAGCGCACCTGCGCCAGTTCACCACCAACCTCGCGCACCGAGTAGCGTTGTGTTCGCGTGCCCGTGTCAGTGACGAGCGTGTCTTCGCCGCCGATCAGCCGTAAGAACCATTTGTCGATTGTCGGCGCGCCGTTTGGCAACGTGCGAAAGCTGACCGTGCCGCCCGCGCCTAATCCGGCCGCGAGTTGATCGATGCCGTCGTAGGTGAATTCGATGGTGCGCAGTTCGCGCTGGGTCGAATCAATCCAAATCGTGCCCGCGATATCAACGCGACCGCGCTTGTGCGAGGCGGCGGAGAAGTGCAACCCCACTTGGCCCACGTGCGCGGTGTCGCGCGCGGCGATCCCAAAGCAATACGCACTCTGAAAACGCGCGTCGAGGAGGACGTCGGCGTCGGGGCCGTAGTAGGTGTAGTGGTCGTCCTTTTGCTGCGTGCGAAATCCCTGTGCGACAAAGTCGACGACGGTTCGTGATGCATTAAACGACGTGGTGGCGCTCAGTGACGAATCGATGTGTACAGTTTGCTGCACGACCTCGATGCCATCGAGGTCGAGTCGACGTTCAAATCGCAACACGCGCATGAATGCCGGTTGGCGCTCGCGCGCGACAATCGTGGCCAACAGTCCTTCACGCGCTTGATCGAGCAGCGCAAATGCTTCGCCCCGATCCGCGCGCACGAGGCAGCCTCGTGCGGCAACGACATCGACTGTTTTCAGTGCACGTGGAACGACGGTCATGTGCACGTCGAGCACGGTGGGTTGGCTCGTGGCGCCCGCGGCGGGAAGCGCGACCGTGACAGCCCGAAAGCCCAAGCGTACGATGCGAAGTTCCACCGCCGCCGCAACGCGCGCCACGCGGAACGCACCGTTTTCGCGCGTAATCGCACGTGCAACCGACTCACCGCGCGCGTTGAGTTCCATCACGACGGCGCTGCCGATCGGTGCACCGGAGGCACTGTCGCGAACCACACCGCGCACGTTAGTTGCCGTCTGCGCGAATGCCGTGAATCGGGCCACCGTCAATGCGGTCGCGACCACGCACACATGAAATGGACGCATCGGTCGATCGTACCTCATTTTTAGAGGAAAGCCCTTTCAAGGTACGACAGGTCGGCCACTCGGGCCAGACGGTGATCATACGCCGGTTTCGTCCCGCGTGTTGCGCCCTGCGATTGCGGTCGTTGAATGCCCCCGCGATGCGCGCTAGAGTAGTGACGCGAACCGGTCGTGGTTCGGACCGACGTCTGGGGACGACGTGAATCGCGTGGCACATTAAACGACAAGAGACCTGATGCACGATATCCCGCCGTGGCGGCTCGCGACGACTGCACGTCTGCACGCTGTGCTCGTTTTGTCTGGCGTGCTCATGCTATCCGCCTGCGCGCGCGAGACACCGCCGGCACCGTGGCACGACGAAGCGGGATATCGGTGGCGTGAGCTTGCCGTGACGGGTGGCGCGCCGGGATTCACGAGCATGAGCGCGAGTAACACCGGTGTCGAATTTCAGAATGAGGCGGGAGAAAAAATCCTGCTGGGCAATCGCATGCTGGGTCAGGGCGCCGGTGTCTCGTTGGGCGATGTGGATGGCGATGGCCGACCCGATCTGTTTTTAGCGCGCACCGACGGATGCAGCGCGCTGTATCACAATGACGGTGGCTGGAAGTTCACCGACATCACCAAGCGCGCGGGCGTCGGCATGTGCAATCGTCGCGCCACGGGGTCGGCGTTTGCAGACGTCGATGGCGACGGTGATCTCGATTTGATTGTGTTGTCGACGACGGGTGCAAACGCGTTGTTCATCAACGACGGCACAGGGCGCTTTACGGAACGTCGTGATTCCGGAATGGACAGTGTGGGGCATGGCGCCACGACGGTAACGATGGCCGATGTCAACGGCTCCGGCACGCTGGCGATGTTTATCGCGAACTACAAACCGTACAGCGTCGACGACACGATTCCGCCACAACAGCGCGCATTCAATCAAATGGTGCGCGAAGTGGCGCCGAAACAGTTCGAGATTTTGCCCGAACATCGTCGTGACTACAAGTTGGTGAATCGCCCCGATGTGGGCGGGCTGCGCATGACGCAGCGTGCAGAGCCGGATGAGTTTTACGAAAACGATGGCACCGGCAAGTTCACGCGCGTGCCCATGGCATCGGCACGCTTTCGTGACGCCGCGGGCGCGCCGCTTACGGAAGAATTCGAGTCATTTGGTTTTGTGGCGCAATTTGCCGATCTCAACGGCGACGGCATTCCTGATTTATACGTAGCGAATGATTTCGAAGATCTCGATCAGCTGTGGTTGAACGATGGCTTCGGCAACTTTCGTTTAAGCAACTGGACCACGCAGCGCTCGATGAGCAACTCGGCGATGGGTCTCGCAATCGGTGACGTGAACGGCGATGGATTGCCCGATCTGTTTACCACCGACATGATGGCCAACGATCCACGACGCGCGAAAACCCAGATTCCGACGCATACGTCGCTTCCGAAACATCCGGGCGATAAAGCGCTTCAGTTACAGCAGCAGCGCAATTCACTGTTTCTCAATCGCGGCGATGGCACGTTTACCGAAATCGCGGAAGCCGCGGGTGTGAGCGCGAGTGGGTGGTCGTGGGGAACGGTGATGCTTGACGTCGATCTCGATGGGCGTCTGGACATTTTGATTGCGAACGGACATTTGTGGGACATCATGGATGCCGACGTGCAAGAGGGTTTGCAGAATCGACTCAACGATGTGCCATGGCAGAAAATTCGTTGGCAGTTTCCCACGCTCAAGCTCAAGAATGTCGCGTTTCGCAATCGTGGTGATCTCACGTTTGAGGACGCGAGTCGTGCGTGGCACTTTGGTGTGGACGATGATATTTCGCACGCGCTCGCTACTGCGGATATCGATGGCGACGGCGATCTGGACGTCGTCGTAAATCGATTGGGCGCGCCTGCGCTGTTGTTGCGCAACGACGCGCCAGCACCGCGCGTGTCCGTGCAATTGGTGGGCGACGCCCCCAACACGCATGCGGTCGGGGCACGTGTCACGCTATACAACGGCGCCGTGCCGATGCAAACACACGAAGTTGTCGTTGGTGGATTGTATTTGTCACACAGCGATTACACGATGTCGTTTGCGATGGGCACGTCAGACAGTGCGCGACTTGTTGTCGACTGGCGCGATGGTCGGCAAACAACCATCCCTCGTGTTCATCCCAATCGCGGTTACGAGATCTCGCAAAAGACCGCCACACCGCGCACAGCCGAATCTCGCGCCGCAGCCACGTCGCACGCGAACGCCGCGGACTCCGCGCTCTTCACCGACGCAACAGCGCAACTTGGCGGACATCGTCATGTCGAAAATATTTTCGATGATTGGGATCGGCAGTACTTGCTACCCAACGCAC
>JANXUN010000407.1 GCA_025356185.1 Gemmatimonadaceae bacterium | reverse complement strand
CACGGCGCGTGCGGCACGCGCCGATCTGGCACGCTGCGCGAGCCTTGTGTATGAAAGCCTCGCACGTGGCGACCGCGTGCGTGCGGTGTTCGATGATCGCATTGCGTCAGGCCAACACGCATCATCAGCGGTGCGCGGCGTTCTCGCTCCGATGGAAAGCGGTCAGCCATCGTCAAATACAGAACGGGCACACTGTCGCGTGCCGGCGGTGGCGCGCGTCGCGGGTGCGAACGTAGCACCGGGCATCTGGTGCGTGGTGAGCGGCACGCCGGTGCGTACAGATCGCGGCGTGCGACTCACGGGAATCGCGATAGCCGCCGACGTCACGCACAGCGATTGGCGCCGCGTTGCACGAGGTCGTAGCGGCGAACGTATCGACCGGGACTTTGGAAAAAACGCAGCGCTCGTGCGTGCACTCCTCATCGCCGATCAAGACGGCATCGCGCCTGACGTTCGCGATCGATTTGCCGACGCGGGGCTGGTGCATATGCTATCGATTTCCGGACTTCATGTGGCCATCATCGCAAGCGCCTTACTCACCGTGGCGAGTGCGTTGCGGCTATCGCGCGTGCTCGCATTCGGGGCGTCGCTTGTCGTGATCTGCATTTACGTCGTTGCGCTGGGCGCGCCGCCACCGGCGGTTCGCAGTGCGGTCATGCTCGCGATCGTAGGCATTTCCGAACACGCGCAACGACCTGTCCATCCCTGGACAGCGCTCGCGCTTGGCGCAGTGATTCCGACGTTCGATCCGCTCGTCGTGCTGGATCTCGGGTGGCAGCTGAGCGTCGCCGGCATGGCGGCATTGGTTGCGGCGCGTGCAATGATGCGACGCCTACGTCACGACACGCCGAGCGCCGAGTCGCGTGCGCGCAGCTGGAAACGGGTGCGTCGCGCGTCGCGGTGGGCGAGACGTCGCATTCGAACGCTCTCAGGGTGGCGCTATGACCTCTTTCGCGAGTTGGTGACCGGGGTTGTCGCGACACTCGTGACGGCGCCGATTATCGCGTGGACGTTTGGACGAATCAGCCTAATTGCTCCGCTGTCAAATGTGTTGGCGTCGCCGGTGGTCGCCGTAATCCAACCGGCGCTCTTTCTCGCACTGCTGCTGTCGCCATGGCCAGCAGTCTCGCAATGGATCGCAGGCGCCTGCGCCATTCCCTTGACGCTGCTCGACAGCATCGCTGCAGGCGCCGCACACGTGCCGTACGCCAGCGCGCACGTTGCACCAACGGCGATTGCAGCGATTGCGGCGGGCATAGCGTCGGCGGCGTTTGTGCGTGCAACTGCGTCATCGCGGTGGACGCCCGCGCTCGTCATCGCCGCGTGCGCGCTGACAATTGCGGTGTGGTCACCATCGTTCTCATTCGGCTCCGGCAGAATGGAGCTTCACATGCTGGACGTGGGTCAAGGCGACGCACTCGCGGTGCGCACGCCTCGAGGACGATGGATTCTCATTGACGCCGGACGACGATGGGACGGTGGCGACGCCGGTCGGCGTGTCGTCATTCCGTACGTGCAACGGTTTGGCGGAGCAGTCGCCGCGTTTGTCATGACGCATGCCCACGATGATCATGTGGGCGGGGCAGCGAGCGTTGTGCAAGCGCTCACGCCGTTGCGCGTCCTCGAACCCGCATGGATCACGCCCAGCGGTGCGTATGAACGCGCGCTCGTGGCCACACGCGATGCGCACGTGCAGTGGCATCGGGTTCAACCCGGTGATCACTGGCGCATCGACGATGTCGACGTGCAGGTCCTTGCTCCAGACTCGGCGTGGACGGCGGCGCAAGTCAATGCGAACGAGACGTCGGTCATGCTACGCGTGCAATACGGACACGTCGTGATGCTGCTGACCGGCGATGCGGAAGTCGAGGAAGAGCAGTGGGTGCTCAACAACGCTGATCGGCAACTGTTGCACGCCGATGTGCTCAAACTTGGGCACCATGGCAGCAAGACCAGTTCATCGTTGCCGTTCCTCGACGCCATTGAACCACGTATCGGATTGATCTCAGTCGGGGAAGGCAATCGCTATGGGCACCCGTCTCCGGAAACCCTGACCCACTTTGCCGAACGACGGATTCCGACGCTGCGCACCGATCACGATGGCACGATCGTGGTCAGCACTGACGGGACGTCGCTTGAGGTGCAGACGCGAGACGGCCATTGGAGCGTTCCAAATCGGTAAACGCTCTTGCCTCAGGCGACGCTCGATCGTCACTTTCCACGCACCAGAGCACCGATCGATCATCGCCTTGAGGAGCTGATTGTGGTCAAGCATACACAAACGTCGGTCGTCACGATCGAACGATTTATCATTGAGCAGGAACGCAATTTTCCGGATGCCACGGGCGAGCTGTCGGGCATTCTGTACGACATGGCGCTCGCGGGAAAGATGATCGCGAACAAAGTGCGGAGCGCCGGTCTCGCCGACATTCTCGGCGCGACCTCCGAGGTCAATGTGCAAGGCGAAGTACAGCAAAAGCTGGATGTCATCTCCAATGAGATCGTCATCAAAGCGTTCGATCACGGCGGGCGACTGTGTGCGATGGCGTCGGAAGAAGAGCCGGACATCATCCACATTCCGGAAGGTTTTCGCGCGGGCAAGTACGTGCTGCTGTTCGATCCGCTTGACGGCTCGAGCAACATCGACGTGAATGTCCCCGTCGGCACGATCTTTTCCGTGTACAAAAAGATCACTCGCGGCACGCGCGGGGAAATGGAAGACATGCTGCAGCCGGGCCGTCGTCAGGTCGCTGCCGGATATGTCATCTATGGTTCGAGCACGATGATGGTGTACACGACGGGGCAGGGCGCGCACGGCTTCACCCTCGATCCGTCCATCGGCGAGTTCTTGCTGTCACACCCTGACATCAAAATCCCCGAACGTGCGCGCTATCTCTCCGTCAACGACGCGTACGAACAGGATTGGCCCGAGCCGACGCGTGCACTCATGCGGCGCTATCGCGGCTTGGACGGCAAGCAGAAGCCGCTCAACGTGCGTTATGTCGGCTCACTCGTCGCCGATTTTCACCGCAATCTTTTGGGTGGCGGCATCTTCTGTTATCCGGCCAACGCCAAGTCGCCCAAGGGCAAATTGCGCTTGCTGTATGAGGCCAATCCGTTGGCGTTCATCGCCGAACAGGCTGGTGGACTCGCGACCGACGGCCACAAGCGCATCCTCGACGTCGAGGCAACCGAGTTGCATCAGCGAACGCCGCTCTACCTGGGCAGTAAAGCCGAGGTGGAGACCGTTGCAGAGTTTCCGTTGCCGTTGCCGGAGCGGAGGACGCACGAGCGGGCGACTGACGCGGCAACGGTGTAACGGCAGGGAACTGCAACATTTAGGTTTTGAGTTTCGGGTTTGAGTTTTGGGTTTTCAACCGTGAGGAAGCGAGCTCTCGCGGTTCTCACAGTTGACAACTCAAGACCCAGACCCATAACCCAAAACCTAAATCCCCGCAGTCTTCAGTTCCCGCCGATCTCTTTTCCCGCAGTTATCAGTTCCCGTCGCCGCACTAAATTGCCCGGATGCCCCCCCGCCTCTCCCCCTCCGGTATCCCCGTCGAAACGGTCATCCGTCCCGACGACGTCCCCATTGACTACCAGCGCGACCTAGCCGACCCCGGCCATTTTCCGTTCACCCGCGGCGTCCAACCCACGATGTACCGCGGTCGCCTGTGGACAATGCGCCAGTACGCGGGCTTTGGTACCGCGCAGGCGACGAACGAGCGCTTTAAACTTCTGCTCGCAGCCGGTCAGACCGGACTGTCCGTCGCATTCGATTTGCCGACCCAAATGGGAATCGACTCCGACTCGCCACGCGCGAGCGGTGAGGTCGGTCGTGTGGGTGTTGCGATCGACACCGTCGAAGACATGCATGCGCTGTTGGACGGATTGCCGCTCGGCAAAGTGTCAACAAGCATGACCATCAACGCGACCGCGTCGACATTGCTGGCGATGTATATCGTGGTCGCCGAAGAGCGGGGCATCGATCGCGCTGCGTTATCAGGCACGGTGCAAAACGACATTCTCAAAGAGTACATCGCGCGCGGTACGTACATTTATCCGCCGTCACCGTCGCTTGCACTGACGGCCGAAATGTTCCGCTTTGCTGCCGCCGAAGTGCCGCAATGGAATCCGATTTCGATCTCCGGCTATCACATCCGCGAAGCGGGTTCGACGGCGGTGCAGGAAGT
>JANXUN010000393.1 GCA_025356185.1 Gemmatimonadaceae bacterium | reverse complement strand
GCACGGCAAAGCGCCCGCGCGAATTCCCTGGGGCAATGCGATGCTCGCGGCGCTCTTTGATTCGCCGACGCAGATTGAGACGTACATCCCACTCGCGGCCGGAATCGTGGCGGGGACCACCGCGATTGCAACGCGAAGTCTTCGCGACGCGCTTGGCGTTCTCGGCGTCTCCGTCGCCCTCATGATTGCGATCGACATGTGGATTGCGCCGCTTGCGACCCTAGGCAATCAGCACGCGGCGCTCGCCGAAAAATCCGCGTGGCCCATTGAGAGCGACACGATTATTTACTCGCCTGCGGATACGCTTGGACACATTCGCGTCGCCATCAATATTCTGCGCACGCAACCGACGGGGCTTTCGCAACCACTCGGCCGAACGTGGGGCGCTGACAATCCGCGCATGCTCGCAGCCGACGCAGCCGTCGCGATACCGCAGCTGCTATTGCCTTTCATCACGATGGGGCTCGCGCTTGGCGCCGCAGCGTGGCAACGACGCCGGTTAATGTTTCGCTCACCGCGAGACGAAGTCGTCGCCCGCTGGTGTACCGCGTTGGTGCTGGCACCAGCCGCGTGGGCGCTAGTGTTGCGCTGGACGAGTGTCAACTACGCCGTGTTGCATCAAACGTCGCCGTACTGGTGGCCACTCGCACTGTACACGCCGTTTGTGATTGTGGCGGCGTTGGGATGGCGAACGGCCGTCGCGGATCGAGATGTCGCGTAGTGAGCTGTCGCCCAACGATCGCGAGCTGCGCGAGTGGATTCGCGAGTACACGCCGAGGTTGTTGCCGGTCGCGCGCGCGTTCGCCGACACGGTCGACGACGCCGAGGATCTGCTGCAAGAGTTGTGGATCGTTGCGCACGAGCACGCTGATCGACGTCCCGCTGGCACGCCGCTGGTTGCATGGCTCCACACCGTCTTGCTCAACATCGGCCGCAGTCGATTCAAGCGCCGACGCCGACGCGAGCGGTTGATGTCGCTTTGGGGGGGCGCAACACACGACATGGCGAACACGGCGTCGGTCGACATTGATGGAGCGATTGCACGCGGACGGCTGTGGCGCCGCGTCGCAGAGTTGCCGTCGTTGCAGCGCGAAGTGCTGCTGTTGCGCATTGTCGAAGACTTAAGTGTGGCACAGACCGCTCAACGATTGGCGCGCGCGGAAGGAACAGTGAAGGGATCATTGCACCGCGCGCTCAAGACACTACACACACGGATCACCGATGCGCGTTGACGACGACGAACAGATGGTGCGCGCGCTGCAGCAACAACTTGTGCACGACGAAGCCGTTCCCCTGGGACTCATCGCGCGCCTCGACGCCAATGTCGCGCGTGCGATTCGCGCGCGCGACATGCACATGGCGTGGGAGGCTCGCGTCGTCATCGCATGCCTGACATTTGTCGTGATCGGATGTACATCGTCCATCGCGCTCACGCCGCAGACGGCGCTGGTGCTCGCAGGCGCGGCCGCGCTCTACGCGTGGCGGGGAACGCCGGAAACGAAAGCAGCGGTGCTAAACGATGTGTAGTTTATTGGGCGACAGGCATCGTTTTTTTAGACCATCACCACCGACGCCCCATGCTCATCGTGCAAGTGTTTATACACGTCAAGCCCGAAATGCTCGACGCGTTCATCGCCGCGACACTCGACAACGCGCGTAATAGCGCACAGGAGCCGGGCGTTATTCGGTTTGACATGTTGCAACAAAGCGACGACGCCTCGCGCTTCTCGCTGATTGAGATTTATCGAGACGCCGACGCACCGGTCGCGCACAAAGCCACGGCGCATTACGAACGGTGGCGCATCGCCGTCGAACCGATGCTTGCTGCTCCGCGCACGCGCACGTCGTGGACCGCGCGCTTTCCGGCGCCCGCGCAGTGGGAGATGCCCACATGAATGTGCGCTTGCTCACGTCGCGCTTCCCATGTGCCCGCGCCACGCACGTCTTTGGATTGCTACTGGCCGTGAACGCCGCGGCAACCGCGCAATCGAAACCGGCGCTTCCCAAAACAGCGACGGCTCGCGCAACAACGCACGGCGCAATCCCCGCGCCATTCGACGTCACCGAAGCATCAGTCACCGACGTGCAAGCAGCGATGATATCGGGACGCGTGACATCGCTACAACTCGTGAACGCATACCTCGCACGCATTGCGGCATACGACCACGCAGGCCCGGCACTCAACGCACTCATTCGCATCAACCCCAACGCCCGACGTGACGCCGCGCAATTAGACGCTGAACGCAAGCAGGGAAGCATTCGCGGCCCGTTGCACGGCGTCCCGATCATCATCAAAGACAACTACAACACCGGTGACATGCCAACAAGCGCCGGCTCGCTTGCACTGGCAAACAGTCAGCCCGGACAGGACGCGTTTGTCATCAAGAAATTGCGCGACGCCGGCGCAATCGTGCTCGCGAAATCCAATCTGCACGAACTCGCTGCCGGCATCACCAGCATCAGCTCACTGGGCGGACAAACACGCAACGCATACGATCCGACACGCTGCCCCGGTGGTTCGAGCGGTGGCACGGGCGCGGCAATCGCAGCGAGCTTTGCAACGATTGGTTGGGGTTCCGACACCTGCGGCAGCATTCGCATTCCGAGCGCGTTTGGCAGCTTGTTCGGTTTGCGTCCAACCATCGGTATGATCAGTCGCACCGGCATTGTTCCGCTGTCGCACACGCAAGACACCGGTGGACCGCTCGCGCGCACCGTCACCGATCTCGCCATCGCACTCGATGCGAGCGTTGGGTATGACGCGGCCGATGAAACCACGCGCGCACAACAAACCGCGTCGCCACCAAACTTCACGGCGTCGCTCAACAAGGACGCGTTGCGCGGTGCGCGCATCGGCGTATTCAAACCGTTGTTTGTCGATACCGACGCCGAAATCGCTGACACCGTCCGTGCAGCCATCGCGACGATGAAATCGCACGGCGCGATTGTCGTTGATGTGCCGATGCCCGAGTACGACACGCTGGTCGCGAACACGTCGGTCATTAACATGGAAACAAAGTTCGACATCGCGAACTATCTCAAAACGATCCCGAATGCGCCGGTGCACTCGCTGAAGGAAATCGTTGATCGCGGCCTGATGGATAAAGCGCTCGAGGCGCGCTTTCGCGCTATCGATACGATGCCGTCACTCGACAGCGACGCGCGCAAGAAGACGCTCGCTCGTCAGGCGGCGTTGCGCGCGCGCATGCAGTTCGTGATGGACAGCATGCAACTCGACGCGATCGCATATCCCACCATGCGGCAAAAACCGGTGATGGTTGGCGCGGAACCGCAAACCGGAAGTACCTGCAACCTTGGCGCGCAGTCGGGATTGCCGTCCATCGCCATGCCCGCCGGCTTCATGACGGAAGGGCTTCCCGTTTCCATCGAACTGCTCGGCAAGGCGTTCACTGACGTGAAGCTCGTGTCCTATGCGTACGCGTATGAACAAACCGGCGCGCGTCGGATACCGCCGTCGGCAACGCCTGCGCTCGTGCGCGGCGTCGCGCCGGCGGCCGTACCCTATCGCGTCGTTGCTTCCACAAAACATGCGTCGGCAACGGTGTCACTCTCGTACGACGTCACACGCAACGAACTCAAATGGTCTGCACTAGTGAGTGGCGCACACGCTGATAGCACGCGCGCCGTCGTGTTGCGTCGCACCAACGCCGCGTCCGGCGGCACGCTCTACTCGCCCAATAACACGACGCGCGTCGTCGCACGCCTACTGGGTCCCGGCATGCGCACCGGCAGCGGTACGCTCACGCTGAGTGCGCCAGAACGCAGCGCATTGCTCGATGGTCGGCTGAGCGTCGCGTTAGTCAGCAGCGATTCGACAGTCGAAGTCACGATCGCGTCGCAAAAGCAGAAGTAGCATGAGGCAAAGGGCTAACAGCAACTGACTACCACGGATAAAAAGTGGATTTGTACAACATAAAAACGGATCAAACTTTTGTTGTTTGATCCGTTGATATCCGTCTAATCCGTTTCCATCCGTGGTAGTCAGTTACAAAACGCTTCACTCGCGCATCACACTGCCGGGCCGCAGGTCATCGCTTGACCACAAATGGCGTGTACCCCACGCCGTCCGACCCCGCACCCACCGGCAGCATCGCAGTAATCGTCGCCGTCGCGATATCGACCACCGCGACACGCGCGACAGCTTTCAGTGTGACAAACGCGGTTTTTCCGTCGCGCGAAATAGTCACACCTTGCGGCGATGCGTTCACAACCGCGCCGCCTTCACTCGCAGACATCGCCGCGACGGGTATCACCGAGCGCACACGGTGCGTCGCCACGTCAACAATGTGAATTTTTTCGTCGCCCGGGTCGCTCACGACTGCGGTTTTTGCGTCTGGTGTGATTCCAATACGATACGGCATGCCAAAGCCTTCAATCTTGTGTGCAACTTCGCCGGTCTCTCCATTCAACACGTACACGGTGTGTGAGTCGTTCCCACCCGCCCACACCTCGCGCCCGTCAGGCGTAATACCAAGTCCTTCAATCCGCGCACCAACCGGAAACGTCGCGCGAATGCGACGCGAGGTCACATCCACCGCACTCACGCTCATTGCCGTGATGTTCGTCGTAAACGCGCGCGTGCCGTCACGTGAGAGTGCCACCATGTGCGTCGTTGCCTGACCCGTCACCATCGACGAATCAATCGCGCCATTCGACAAATTCACGACCAACAATCGCTGCGCACGTTCCCCGGTGACTAGCAACGCCGAATCGCCGGGCAAAAACGCCATGCCATGCGGACGCTGATTGCCGGCGCCCAATTCAATGATGCGAGGCGTTGCCGTCGGTGCGGTGAGATCGATCAGCACCAATGAACTTCCTACCGATCCAGACACGCCATAGATCGACACGGCCGCGCGCTTGCCATCATGCGAGATCGCCACCTCGTGCGGCCCGTCACCCGTTTGAATCGTCGCGATCGTCGTCGCAGTTGCCACATCGACGATGCTCACCGAGTGCGCATTCATATTCGACGCGACGATGGTTCCGGTTACCGCTGCAGTCATCGCGCGCGCCGCTACCGCGCAAATCAGTATCGCGCTCAGCATGATTACACTCGACTGATAGCTGGTTTAACTGATTACCACGGATGGAAACGGATTTGGCGGATAGGAACGGATCAAAAAACAATGCTTGATCCGTTTTTATGTTGTGCAAATCCGTTCCAATCCGTGGTAGTCAGTTGCAGTTCCCGCGGTCCGCTACTTCAACTTCGCCCGCTCCAACACGCTCGTCGTACCGTTCGTGTTCAGCAAATACACGATGCCACCGGGTGCAAACCCAACCAGTACGCGTCCCTTTGGAAACTGCACGCGCTCCACGAGATCACCCTTGCGATTCACAACGTCGTAACGCAATCCACCGTCGCCCCCGGGCACCGCTGTGCGTGGAGCGATCCATAGTTGATTGTCGAGGTCCGCACGTACTGAGCCTGGCGACACGGACGGCTCGTAGTCGCCGATGTCTTTGATCGGCGGAAAATCAAACGCGAAGCTGATCTTTCGCATACCGTTTTCCGTCGGAATCATCGGCAGAGTCCCGCTCACGGCCTTCAGCTGCTTCTCGAGTTCTGGACGCAGACTGTCGATTTTGATTTGCTTTTGTTCATCCGTCAGGCGCTTCCAGTCAAACGGCATTTTGGGCGCCGACCGCTTCGTTCCATCCGGATCCACAAAGTCAACGTGATAGTCGTGCGCGCGCACGACCGCGACCGTACCATCGGTGAGCATCGCCCACTCATCACCAGTATCCAACGGATTGATGATGATCTTAATGCTCATGCCGCCACCCTTCTCGGGCGACATCGTCATGCTCCCGGGCTTGAGCGCTTTGATCATCACGATCGTATCGACTTTGCGCGTATCAAAATCCGCGCGCACGATCGGCGCAGAGTCGGGCTGTTCGGGAAGTCGGAATCCCGCCAAACCTGCCGCTCCACCAGCTGCCGGCGCTGTCGGCATGTTGATGACGAATCCGCGATAGACGAGTCGACCTTTCGGGTCTATTCCAGGGCTGCTCGTTTGTGCAGTCGCCAAAAACATCGCATCGCGCGGTTTGGGTAACGACATGACATGCGCCACTTTGCCTTTCGCGTCCAACACCAATAGTCCGCTCGAAGCGACATCAACAAACAGCGTCGAATCGCCGGGAAAGGGAATCAACTGCGTCGACGTTACGGACATCGGCATCGCCGTCGCTCCCGCGCCCATGCCACCAGAATCGATCACGATCTTCGAGGTCTTGAGCGTCGGATCAAATAGGCGCACGCGCTGACGACGAAAATCGTTCACCATCACGCCGCCATCCGAAAGCGCACGCACCGCAACCAGGCCTCCGAGTGAATCGATCGACACGGCCGTAATCGCACCCAGCGGGCGCGTGGCGACCTTTGTCGTGACCGTGGACGGCTGCGCCACCGCGCGACTCGCCGACAGCCCGATGACCAGCGGAACAGCCACTGCACGAAAAGCTCTGTAGCTACGCATCTGAATTCTCTATGTGAAAGAAGCAACCTGTTTAGCGAAACATGAACGGACTAATGTCCCCAGCGCTCGAACTGCGCAAAAACTTAAGCACGCGCGTGTCGAGGTAATTCGTAATCTGCGACGGCAGCTTTCTCCGCTGCGTCGGCGTCAACAACGACTTCACATCCGGCACAATTTTGAGTAAAAAGTCGACCGTCGCTTCCCGTGCGTGCACATACCGGTCGTACGCTTCGTCGTGATTGTACTTCTCGGGCACTTGCGCCAAATACACGGATACCGGTGACCACACCGAATCGGCAAACAGCGCATACTGGCGACTCAGTGTTGACAGACTATCCGCCTGCTTGCGATTCAACCCCAATGAATCCTGCTGCTGCAAAATCATGCTCATCGGATTCGGAATCGAGCTCGCGCCCAACTGCTTCAAGTTCGTCGCCGTTTGTTTCGTACCCGGACGCTGGCGACCCATATCCAACCGCTGCGTCAGCAACTGGCGTTCGCGTGGCGCACCAATGTCAAATCCGAAACTCAAACTCGCGTACGCCGGCGTGCGACTCACCGATTGCTGCGGCAATGTCGACCCAAAACGCTGATTCACTTCGTACTTGAATCGCTGCGTCGCCGGATCAAATCCGCGCACAAACAACAGATTCTGATCGGGCGGAATCTCCTGTCCCCACCCCTTCGCATTCTTGCTGCCGTTCACCAACAAGTCGGCAATCCCTAACGGATTCGTAAACGACAAATTGATCGTCAGCCGCTTAGGCAGCCCCAACTTTTGCGGATTGAAGTTGATGTTCAAATTCGTGGTGGTCACCCACGGCGCCTCACAGCTGCCACGATCGGCCAACGCGCCCAGCTGTTTGTTCAAACACGCGCGCGCCGCCGGAGCACCATTGGCCAGCAACGTCTGCATACTCGACCGGAGCGCGGCATCCGATGTCGATGCTGGATCAAACACAAACGCACGATCGTTCAAAAACCCACCGTCGCCGTTCACGTCACCCGACACCAAGGGCGTAAACCGCTGTCCCGACTTCACGCCAATCGCAAAGTTGAAATACAACAAGTCAAACAGCGGCAAGCTGCTCCAGTTCAACTGAATCTGGTGACGACCGCTCGCCAAATGCTCGCCCCACGCTTTCGCAAACGGATCACCCACCGTACTCGTAAACCCGTTGTACTGATCGCGCACATCCAGCAACGAATACGTCAACTGCCAGCGCAAATACTTGTTTGACGTCACCGGCACCAACTTGAGCACAATGTTCGTCGACGCCGAATGCAAATCACTCGTTTGCAACGACACGCGTTGAAACGCCGAGTTCTTACGCGTCGCCGCTGATGCGATTGTGCCCGTCAATGGAAAAATTGCGCTCGCCGGCGCAAACACCGGTCGACCGCGCTCGTTGTCCAACGTGAACCGGGTCGTGGAATTCAAATTCAAATCCACGCTGTTCACCTGATTCTCGTTCCACGAATACACCGCCTGCGCGCCCAACACCACGCGATTGTCCAACACAGGGCTCGACCAATCCACGGCCGTTCGCAATGCACGCGGCTGACGATACGCCGGATCAAACGCCGTCACACTCGGTGCGCCCGTCGAGAACACCGTGCCACCGGTGCCGTCCGCACACTGCGTCGGCAACGATCCGAGATTCGTGAGATAGTTGTCCCACGCCGGCGTCGGCGCGGCATCACCAACACACGCGAGTGAGCGCGTGGAGTTGGCAAGTCCGGTGCTCACCACGGCGCCGTTAATCAGCGTCGCCGGTCCCACGTTTTGAAAGATGCCGGCGCCCGCGTGAATGACGGCAAGCGGCGCACGCGCAGCGCCAGGCACAAACGCCACCTGCGGCGAATTGCCGTACGTCCACTGCAATCCAATGCGCGGACTGAAGTACACCTTGTTCGGCACAACATCGTTGTCAACGCCAAAAGCGCCGCGCACCAATGGATTGCTTTGCGGCCTATACAAGAATTTGTTGCCGTCCATACGCACACCGTACTGCACTTGCACCTTGCTTGACGGCCGCCACGCGTCGCCCAACGACAGGCCGCCCGAAATTTGGTCGGTAGCGCCCTTGATACCGTTCAACGTGCGGATATAACTCGACGGCCGACCCGCGTCCAAATCGGCGAGCGAATTGAATGTGTACGACCCCAGCAAGTTCGATGTCGCATCGCTCGTGTTGTGCTCACGGGATAAATTCGACGTCAACTTGAGCGCGTGCTTGTTGTCGTCGGTGTACCACGACAGCGTGTTACTCACCTGCATCGCGCCCGTAAACTGCGTAAACGGCGTTTGACTGCCTCCAAATGACAACGATCGAATGGAACTCGATCCATCGTCAAGTATCGAGTTGACACGCACGCTGCCAGACGGAAACTGTAAAAACGGCGTGCTCGCTACATGCTGTAGCGACGCACCTAACGTCGATTGCGACAGTATACCAAACCAGAAGTAATTCGAGTGCGTGAGCGACATACTCCCAAACTCGATTTCCGTATTTTGTGTGCGCGACGGGACAGTCGTTAACAAACTGCCGCCGCCAAATCCGCCCAACGTCGGTCGCGTGTGACTGTAAAAACCATTCGTGCCGAGCGTGAACGAATGACCAGTCCCTGACGCACTCGGCAGCAAATCAACGTTTGACTGCAGACTGATTTGATCGGTCGCGTTTAGCGTTGGTGCACGCGCGACCGATACCGGCACGTGCTTGTTGTTCAGTATGCTCAGTAATCGCGCAACAGAATCGGCGGCAACGCCCGCGGCCGCCAGTCCCGATGGACTCGCGTTCAGCAGCGTGAGCGCGTCAGAGAAACGACGCTGAAATGAATACGCACCGTTGTAAAACGCTTGGTCGGCAACAATCGGTCCGCGCGCACTGCCACCGTAACGCAACGTCGTGGATTTTTGCCCCGTGGAATCGGCGCTGTCGTCGGTCCACTGTAAATCGGGCGCCGTACCGTATCCGGTTTGATTGCGAAACGAGTAGTTCGATCCTGGTATCGACGAAATCGAAATTTGCGCGCCGCTAAATCCGCCGCGTGACACATCCCACGGAAATTGATTGAACGAGAGGCGCACTTGGGCATCGGCAGGAAGCGTGTTCAGCCCCGAACCCAATCCGTTGTACGTCGTGTTGTTCTGATCACCAGAGAGTCCCAGCGCCGAAAACATATCGCCCGAACCGTCCACGCCCGGAATCAATTGAATACCCGGAATGGTCGAAGCCATCGCCGCGAGATTTCCCGCTTGGTCGGGGGGCAACGCCGTGTTGTTGGCGAGCGTTTTTTCGCCGCCACCTACGTCGGCCGCCGTACCATTGCGATTCACCAACGCGCGCACGCCGTTTGCTGTGACAGTGACTTGATCGAGCGTCGCAATCGACGACGCGAGACGCGTGTCAGCGAGCATGACTTCCTCATCGCCAACTTTTTTAATTTCAAAACGCTTTGGCACGTAACCGAGCGCCGCAAACTCCAACCAGTAGTCGCCCTCGCCGTTCACAAAAATCACTGTGAACGATCCACGCCGGTCTGTGCGCGCAGTTTTTGTCACACTGCCGCTATACGACGTAGCCTTCACGACCACGTTTTGAATGGGCTGACTGTCAGGACCGGTCACGCGACCGCGGATGATATCGGACGTACTCTGCGCCAACAGTGGGCGACCGCTGAGTGTTACAGCGATCGTCAACAGGCAGCAAAGAGAAAAAAGACGACGGATCACAATCATGCTCCAAAAAGCGAGTGTTGCAGCGAAATCACTGCCAGCTCACCTACGGACAATGCACTCGACTGGTTGCGAAAATCGACACGTTTCGCAGCCGTTCCCTACCATTGTTGTCCAAAAGTCAGCAGCAGCTTCCAGGGTGCCGCGTGATCCACCGCACGCGTCGTTCCAACAAACATGCCGCCCGAGAATAGGCGCATCCCCGCGGTCACGGATGCACGAACACCGTCGGTGGGACGAGACACCGGCGCGTACAACACGAGTGAGTTCGGATCGACGATTGCCAACCGTCCAATTGCCGCGCGAGCCGCGTCGTTTGGCGCTTCAGTCCATCCACTTTGCAATCCAACGCTCAACCCCGGCGCAAACGGCGGTAAAAGCAGGCGTCCAAGCCGAATCGGTTGTCGGAAAAAAGGGCTGGTGTACTGCACCGTGCCTAACAACGCTGCAGCGCGTGTGCCCGCAAACTCTTTATCGGCGTAGCCAGGAAGACTCTGCTGCTCTCCTAACTCAAACAGCTGCTGCGCTGGTGGCCGGTCTCCCAACACGGTCCCAACATCTCCCCGTGCGATCGCAACAAACGGACCGAACGGCTCACGCGCAACCAATCGTGCTTCGATGCGCTGATACGCGAGCGTGCCATCACCGCGCTCGTAATACAGTCGGCCACTCATTCCGGGCTTCACAAATTCTGCGCTGATGTCGGGATGCCACTCAAGCGTTGCAGCGCTGTGCATGTACGTGCCTTCATCGACGCCGCGATTGGGACGATACAACTTTTTGCCAAACGGACTGCGCGTATACAATGCCGGACGATAGCGATCGTCGGCAATGCCTGCTTCGGCGCGCAACAAGAGATCCCGTTTTCCAATGACCTGCACTGCTCCCACTGTCGCGCTCGTGCGATCGACATAGTCGTACGGATCTCTACTCCCAAACAGCGCACCCATGCTGTTTCCCGAATCCAGCGGCGCCCGGAAATCATTCGTGTTGTCGAGCGAACGACCAGCACGTAATTGCACCGTCGTCGCGCCACGTCGCTGCTCGACGGACAATCGTCCGCGCACCGTCTGCTCCTTCCACGCCCATCCAAGATTTGCGCGCACCACCACCCCCGGCGCAGCATCGCGCAGCGAAAGCTTTGCGCCGAATCCCGTGTACACGCCTTCCACGCGATTGAAATGAAAGATGTCGGCCGCGCGCGTTGTGCCCCAATCAAATCGTGGCGCGCCAAAGGGACGCCACTTGTCCGGCGCGACGTCCATGAAATCATCGGAGTGCATGCCGTCCGACATGCCGCCCATCGATGCATTCCACGAACCGAAGCTATTGATCGAATCGTCGCTCGCGAACGTCATGCGTCGACGAAAACGAAACAGCGTCGAGTCAGCGGCCGCGATTCGCTGCGGCGACATCGTGCTGTCGTTCACCGTCATGTCGCTAAACCGCGACACGATGCGCACGACGACACGACCTTCGCCGAAAAACGGAAACGACGCTTGCACTTCGATGCGCTGTTTCGCCGGCAACCAATACGCGCCCAACTGCTCACCATTCTCGTATTCAACAA
>JANXUN010000390.1 GCA_025356185.1 Gemmatimonadaceae bacterium | reverse complement strand
CGGAATCGGGCCGCGCTTGTTTGCCGCCGATGAACAGTTTTGGCGTGCGATCGATGCGCGGCGTGTCACTTGCGCTTGCCGTGGTCGAGGGCAGCGCAGCAATCGCACTCATCACTGGTGCTGGCGCCGTAACATGCGCATGCGTGGGTTTGAGATACTCCCACAACCCCTCGCGACCACCTTCACGACCAAAGCCCGATTCTTTGTAACCGCCAAATCCCGCGGACGCGTCAAACTGGTTGGTGCAATTGATCCACACCACGCCCGCTTTGATTTTGGGCGCGATATCGAGTGCGAGATTGATGTTCTCGCTCCAAATGCTCGCAGCCAATCCGTACGGCGTGTTGTTGGCAATCGCGACCGCTTCTTCTGGAGTGCGAAATGTCATCGTCACCAGCACTGGTCCAAAAATCTCGACCTGTGCAATCATCGCGGACGGTGCAACGTCGGTGAACAACGTCGGCGGATGATACCATCCCTCGGTTGGTGTCGCCCACGACGGCTGCCAACAGGTGGCACCATCAGTCACGCCCTGCGCAACGAGCGAGCGAATTCGTTCGAGTTGCACGGGCGCAATGATCGCGCCCATGTCGACGGCCTTGTCGAGCGGCGATCCTACGCGCAAATGCTCCATGCGCACGCGCAGTTTCTCAACCAAACGATCGGCGATCCCTTCTTGCACTAGCAACCGAGATCCGGCGCAGCACACTTGGCCTTGGTTAAACCAAATTGCATCAACGACTCCCTCAACCACGCTATCGAGATCGGCGTCTTCGAACACGACAAACGGACTCTTTCCGCCGAGTTCAAGCGACAACCCTTTGCCCGTTCCTGCTGTGGCAACGCGAATTGCGCGACCGACATCGGTGCTACCCGTGAAGGCGATTTTGTCGACGTCGTTGTGCGACACGATGGCGGCGCCCGTGGCACCGTCGCCGGTCACGAGATTGAACACGCCCGCGGGCAATCCAATCTCATGCACGAGTTCCGCAAAGCGCAGCGCGGTGAGTGGCGTAAACTCGGCAGGCTTCATCACGATCGTGTTTCCTGCGGCCAATGCTGGCGCGACTTTCCACGCGAGCATCAACAGCGGGAAATTCCACGGAATGATTTGTCCAACCACGCCGTAGCCGTGCGCCCCAGGAAACTCTGAATCCAACAGTTGCGCCCAACCAGCGTGATGATAGAAATGCCGAGCGACGAGCGGAATGTCGATGTCACGCGTTTCGCGAATCGGCTTGCCGTTGTCCATCGTTTCTAACACGGCAAAATGACGCGCATGTTTTTGGATGCCGCGCGCGAGTGCGTACAGCCAACGCGCGCGCGCATGTCCATCAAGTGCTTGCCAGGCGGGTAACGCCGCACGTGCCGCGGCAACAGCCGCATCGACATCGGCCGATGAGCCTTGCGCGACGCGCGCAATCACTGCGCCCGACGAAGGCGTGTGCACATCGAAGTGTTCGACGGGCGACGGGTGCACCCGCGCGCCGTTGATGTAGTGACCGAACGTGCCGTTGTGCGACGCGAGCCACTGTTTGATAGGCGCGTCGCCTTCGGGCGCCGGACCGTAGCTCATCGCGTCGAACAGTGAACGAACCGTCGACGGCGTCGTGGTTGGCGGAGTTGTCGAGGTCATCGGGTTACACCATTGGCATGCGATGCGCCGCCGCATAGCGACCGGTCACAAAATGTTCGAGCTGACGCTCGACATCGGTGAGCAGTCCACTTGCGCCGAAGCGGAAAAGATGCGGACGAAGCCAACGATCGCCCAACTCTTCTTTCATCAAGATGAGCCAATCGATCGCTTGCTTTGCTGTTCGAATACCGCCGGCAGGCTTGAACCCTACTTCGTAACCGGTGCGTGTGCCGAATTCGCGAATCATGCGCACCATTACGAGGCCGACGGGCAGTGTGGCGTTGGTCGGTTCTTTGCCTGTGCTGGTTTTGATAAAATCTGACCCTGCCATCATCGACACGAGGCTGGCGCGGGCAATGTTGGTGAGCGTCGCGAGTTCACCCACACCCAAAATTGTTTTGAGATGCGCGTCGCCGCACGCCTCACGGAATGCGCGCACTTCGTCGTACAGCGCCTGCCAGTTACCGGTGAGGACATGGGCGCGCGTGATGACGACGTCGATCTCCTTTGCACCGGCCGCCACCGACGCATGGATCTCGGCGACTCGCTGTTCAAACGGAGACAGACCAGCGGGAAATCCTGTCGACACGGCAGCGACCGGTATACCGGATCCGCGCAGCGCCTCGACAGCGGTGGCAACGAAGCGATGGTAGACACACACCGCGCCAACCGTCAGATGCAGGTCGGCGACGCCCAGCGCATCCACGATCTCCTGCTTGAGCGGATGGCGCGCCTTGGCACACAGTCGCCGGACGTTTCCTTCGGTGTCGTCACCCGACAGTGTCGTGAGATCCATGACACTGATCGCGCGCAACAGCCACGCCGCCTGCCACTCCTTTTTTACGGTTCGACGTCCGGGCAGCGACCCGACTCGACGTTCGACCGCGCTGCGGTTCACGCGGGTGGAACGCACCAGCCCGAGATCCAAGGCTGAACCGGGGTTGCGGACTGGTGGCGCATCGATATCGGCGGGCGTGTGCGCGAGGACTCCTAACGCACCCGCCTTCGTGAGCGCAGAGTCGGGTTTTCGCGCAGGGCGCGGGGCATTAATCGGGGTGACGGACATAGCCGGGGAAATGTAGGGTCCGACGGGGGGAAACGCCTCCCCATTTGGGTTCTTGAGCCATGGCAAAATCACGCGGGGGGCAGGTGGTGGAATCTGGTCTTCACGCTGTTTGGATACTCTGCTTCCTGCCACCTGTCTCAGTTCCTGCTCACTGCGACCATCGATAGCGAGATCTCGTGCGCCGGGAGGTCTCGCTGTCGAGGGCAGCGGGGGGCGGGAACCGAGACAGGAGGCAGGACGCAGAGTATCGAGAAGCGCCCCGCGAGATCCCAAAAATCCGCTAAAGGTCGCGGATCACCCGTCCGACACTTCCACAAGGAGAGAGGACCCCCGACCCACGTTGCCCATGCGTACCACTCAGTCACGATATCTGCTCGCCGCGCTATTAACGGCTGTTCCAACCTTGATGGCGTTTCCGGGTTGCACCGCCACGACGGCGGCGCCTGCTGCGTCACATTTGTTGATCGTGCAAGGAAATTCACAATCGGCGGCGGCCGGCACGCTGTTGCCGACGCCACTGGTCATTCGCGTCTACGCGACCGATGGATCGCCGATGGCCAAAGTGCCCATCAGCTTCAACGTGACGGCGGGCGGTGGAACCGTGGATCCGGCAACGGTCACGAGCGACGCCAACGGCGAAGCAAAGGCCAAGTGGACACTCGGACCGTCGTCGCAGAGTCAGATGGTCGCGGGTACGGCGCCGGGCGTCGACCCGATAACGTTGCAGGCTTTCGGAATTTTGCCAAGCGATCTGGTTGTCGCACAGGGGAATGGTCAGACCGCCAAGGCAAGCGCCGCACTTCCCGTGCAAATCGTTCTTCGCGTGACGGGTGGTTCGAATGTGCCGATGCCGAATCAGACCGTGGCGCTTTCGGTGACGAGCGGCGGCGGAAGCATTTCGCCGCAGTCGGCAGTCACGAACGCGCTGGGTGAGGTAACCGTACGGTGGACGATGGGACCGCAAACCGGGTTGCAGCAAGCCAGTGTGACGGCGGGCTCGTTGGGTCCCATTCCGATCACCGCTGTCGCAAACTGACGCCGCACCTATTTCTTTACGCGGGTATCACTCATCGAAGGCGCGATCATTGCTGATCGCGCCTTCGTCATTCGCGGAGCGATTTTTGGGAGCCGCGATTTACTGAGCCTGTGATCTCTTCGCGTATGGCGCCTGGTGAGCAATTCGTGATCGTGGTGACCGGTGCCAGTGATGGCATCGGACGCGCTGCTGCGCTCGCGTTCGCCGAAAACGGCGCACGCGTCGTCATGATTGGGCGCAACGAAGCAAAGACGGCGGCCGCAGCCCGCGCCATCATGTCGGCGACCGGCAGTCGAACCGTTGAATGGTTGATCGCCGATCTGTCGCGACAGGACGCGGTGCGAGAGCTTGCCGCCGCCATCTGGGCACGTTGTCCGCGCATTGATGTGTTGGTAAACAACGCGGGCGCGGTCTTCTCCGAACGCGAGCAAACGATTGACGGCATCGAGCGCACATTCGCGCTCAATCACTTAGCGTACGTCGCGCTCGCGCTCTTGTTGCTTCCATCGCTCACGGCAGCGGCGCTCCCGGGGAAACCGGCGCGCATCATCAACGTCGCAAGTCGCGCACACCGTGATGCGCGTCTCTCACTCGACGATCTGCAACTTGTCGAGCGATACAAACCGTGGCGTGCGTACGCCAACTCGAAGTTGGCGAATATTCTCTTTACGCGTGCGCTCGCGCAGCGACTGGAACCATCGACCATCGTGGTGCATGCGCTTCATCCGGGCGTGGTCTCAACACGCTTCGCGACAAACAACGGACGTCGCGGTCGATTGGCTCGACGCGTCATGGACGTCGTCGCCATTTCGCCGGAACAAGGCGCGGACACCGTCGTGTGGTTGGCACGCGAAGACGCTGCCGCGCGTTCAACGGGTGGATACTGGGTGAAGCGCGCGGAACTCGCGCCGTCGCCACGCGCGCTTGACGTTGGCGTTGCCGACGCACTGTGGACCGCGAGCCTTGAGATGTTGCAACTTGATGGAAACAAGATGATTGCCGATTCCGGCGCTGCGCGTGAGACGCCCGTTGACTCGCGGGTCTCTACACGGTGAGGGATTTCGTTCGACTGCTGATCATTCTCGTTCGGCTCGTGCCGATCGCCATCTCATTGCGTCGCGATCATCGACGCTGGATTCGATGGGGCGCACCGATTCCGCGCGACGCCGAGTTTCACCGCGCGCGCGCGGATCGCATCGTTACAGCGATCGCTGCGCTTGGTCCGGCGTTCATTAAATTGGCG
>JANXUN010000383.1 GCA_025356185.1 Gemmatimonadaceae bacterium | reverse complement strand
TACACGGTCGCCATGCCGCCGGCGCCGAGCTCGCGGTCGATGCGATAGCTTCGGCTTAGCGCCGCGGTCAAGCGCAACACGACGTCACTCATGTCCACGATCTCCGTCGAGCGCGAGCAGCTGGTCCACCTCACGCCACGGAACGAGTTGCGTCGCTCCGCGAGTTTGTCGCGATGTTCCGCCGTAGATCACACGAGTTTCGATGGCAAGGTGATGTGCACGATCGCGAACCCCTGCTGCGAGGCGATCGACAGACTGCGTGAAGTCGCTGGCGATCGTCGCTCCCGATTTTGCTTCGACCAGCGTGACAGTGTTCGCATCGCTCGCGATCAGATCCACCTCGAGGCCCGCGACGTCGCGATAGTGGAAAAGATCGCGCCGCATACCAAAATGCGCACGTTGCTTCATGAGCTCCGACGCCACCCAGCTCTCGAATAGCGCTCCACGCAACGGGTGCGTGCGCAGTTGGTCCGGCTCCCGAATGCCGAGCAGATACGACGCGACGCCCGTGTCGACGAAGTGCAGTTTGGCCGACTTGACCACCTGCTTGCGAAAGGTCGGATGCCATCCAGGAAGGCGAAAGATGAGATAGCTGGCCTCTAACACCGAGAGCCACGCCTTCGCCGTGTTGTGCGAGATGCCAGCATCGGCACCTAATCGCGACAAGTGCGTTTCACCGGCCGTGCTGCCAGCGCACAGCTGGAGAAAGTTCGTAAACGCGCGCAAGTCGCCGACATTAAGCAGCTGGCGCACATCGCGTTGCACGTAGGTGGCGACGTAGTCGGCGAGCCACTGATGCGGGGGAATCTGACGATCGAAGATGCGAGGATACGATCCCGTCCACAGCACTTCGAAGAGATCGCTTGGCGCTGACGGGAATCGTTGCAGCTCGGGCCAGCTCGGTGGATACAGTTCGAGCAGCCCTGTGCGCCCGGCAAGCGATTGCGTGACGGACGCGGTCAGCGCCAGCTGTTGCGAACCAGTGAGGATGAAACGACCTGGGGCTGGGTTCTCGTCCACGTCGGCCTGCAGATACCCGAACAGATCCGGGGCCCGTTGGACTTCGTCGATAATCGCGCCGTCGGGGAACGTGGCGAGAAAGCCGCGCGGGTCGGACAGCGCGAACTCACGCACGTCCAGCGGTTCGAGGCTGACGTACTGGCGCTCCGGAAAGGCCGACCGGCAGAGCGTTGTCTTACCAGACTGGCGCGGACCGGTGACGCTCACGACAGGGTAGTACCGAGCGAGTTCGGTGAGTCTGCGGACGGCGTCCCGGATGATCACGGAGGCAGTTTACGACGGGCAGGATAAATTGTCAATTGAATTGCCAAATTATCGTGCCATAATATAAGTCGTTTTATGATAATCTTTTAAGTCGATTTCAGAAGTCGCCGATCCGCGATGTCGTTCACGAGGGCGCCTGCGGCAGAAACCCGCGGTCCCACGCGTCGAGCAGGCGCTCCACTTCCGGATCCGAACGATAACGATTCAGAAAAACGCCGTTGGCCACGCGCAAACTGAATGGTGGCGTGACCTCGGCGACACACGCGGTGAGTTCACGTCGAACGGAATCCATGTCACCGATGCCGACCCAGATGTTTAGTCGACAAAACGCGGCGACGTATTCTCCTCGCGACGCACGCTCGTCGAGTTCGGCGAGCAGCTGCTGCGCATCCGTAACGCGCCCAGCGAGACCGAGCACCAGCCCGAGCATGCCGACGAAGAACGGTGCGCGGGACATCGCTGTCGCCCGGTCGAGGTAGGCGATCGCGTCGTTCAAGCGACCTAGGCCCGCGAGCGCGAGACCGTGCGCCCAGAGCCCCAGTAGGTAGTCGCCTTGCAGTGTCAACGCCCGCGCCGACAACTGTTCCGCCTTCTCGAAATTGCCAATGATGTAGAACGCACACGACTGCAACCCTTGCACGAACGGCGAAAACGGATCGAGGTCGATGGCAATCTGTGCGAGTCGATGCACTTCGCCTTCGTTGCCATCAATCGCATAGAACAGCGCCGAATACAGATGAATCAGCGAATTCCGAGGCCCCAGCTCCCGCGCGCGAGCAAAGTGCGGCTCGGCGTCGCGCCACCGGCGTTCGAAGTAGAAAACAAAAAACGCGCGCGAAAAATTCGCCTCTGCGAGATTGGCGTCGAGTGCCATTGCGCGTTCGACGGCGGCGGCGGCCTTATCCCGATTGTCCTCGGCGCGCGTCCATCCATACACACGCAGAATGCCGTAGCAGTCAGCGAGGCCGCAGTAGGCCAAGGCGTAGTCTGCGTCCAGCGCGATCGCTCGCTCGAAACATTGAATGGCGACGCGCACCGTTGCCGGCGACCGCTGATTCCAGTACGAGCGACCCTTCAGATATAACTCGTACGCCTCGAGATTTTCGGTTGGCCGTCGCACCGCCGCCGTTG
>JANXUN010000374.1 GCA_025356185.1 Gemmatimonadaceae bacterium | reverse complement strand
AAGCGGACGACGATACGCCAGCGCTCCCAATCGATTGACTATTCGCTCGGCGCATGGCCGCGCTTCTGCCGCACTCGTTGGGCGACATGCGAAAATGCGTTTCCGCGCGGGCGTATCGGATACGCCCGTGGGATTGAACGGACCAGTCACAGCAAACATCTGGATGTGCGACAAAATCGTCACGCCCGACTGCGAACCGATTTGGGTGTCGGCAATGCTGTGACCGATTGGCGCGATGTTGTCGTTGACGGGACCTTCAAACGTGCGCACGTACGCTGCGGTGATGCGATTTGGACCGGCACGAACAGGAATCGGCTTGGTCTTCATGTCCATGCCATTGGGATCGGCTTGCGACATGCCGCGATCGATGTCCAGCATCGCCACGCGATCGCCGTTCACCGACACTTCAATCTTTTCGTCAAACGGCGCGTTCGATCCGTACAACTGTCCCGTGGGTATCGCATGCAACGTGACAGTGAACACGTATTCGCCATCGGCCGGAAAATTGTGCACGACCGACACACCACCACGCGTGCCCTTCGGCGCGCCCTCGACGGTTTCAAGTTGTGATGCGAGCCGCGCGATTTTATAGCTCGACGTAGTTGCACTTGCCGTCGCATCGCCGACTGCAAGACGCGCGATGTCGCTGGCGGCGTCGAGATATGCATCAAGCGTCGTTGCCGACGGCAGCTGCGCATCGGCGATGTTGTCAAAGTTTGCACTCTTGGTATCAAGCGGTAGCCACGAGTCGGCTGACACATCAAGACCGAGCAAGTCATGAATGGAGCGCTCGTACTCCGCGCGATTCAACCGCTGAAACGCGCGCATGCCGGCGTTCGGACTTTTCAGCGCTGCAGCGTCCATTGTGCGCTCAAGTGTCTCAGTCAGCACTTGCAACGTATCGCTGGCCGGACGCGGACGTCCGGAGGGCGGCATCATGCCAGTGCGCAACTGGCTGATCATCTTCTCGGCAACTTCGGGCGACTCGCTTGCCGCGGTGAGCAGATCGAACTTGGCGAGAGACAGATTGCCGGATCGGCGCGCATCGCTGTGACAGCCGGCGCATGATTTCTTGATAACGCCGTTGAGCGCTTCAGGGCCGATCACGGTTGCGCGCGGCGGCCTCGGCGCGTGAGCGCCGTACGTGCCGTGGGTACGCGGAGCACTGGTCGGCGAGCGCGGCGCGAACTCGTTCGCGTTTCGCACGAGGGCAGCGGTTAGCGTCGCCGGAACCTTCCGCGCCGCATCGAGTGCCGCGGGCGTATCGAGCAGCACGACGCCGAGCATGACGGCGAATGTGGTGGCGACAGCAGCGAGTGACTTCATGCCCGGTTGTCTGGGTCTGGGAAGACTACGGTAGAAGTTATAACCGCAGCGGTCGTGCCACGAGCGGGCAGACGGCGGTACAAAACGTCAGGGAAATATAGCGCCAACGAAGCGCGAAACAGGGCGTAACTTCTGTAACGTACGAAGCAATGGCATGCTCCGTTAAACCGCCCGGTTAGGGCGTCCCACCCTCACGAGGAACACCACGTGCGTTTGCGTTGGTTACTGGCGGCGTCAGTCGTCTCGTCGTTTGTCGGGCCGGAGATCGTGTCGGCCCAACCACACATGAATCCCGTTATTGACCTGCTGGCCGCGAAAAAGCCCGTCTTCGGGCTTTATGCCCCTGCCAACCGTCGTGCAGGTCGCGGCGGTCAACCTGCCCTTCCCCCCGACTCGGTCAAGTCTGGCGCGCAGCTCGCGACTGATGCCGTGACATACAAGACTTCAGATTTCGTGTTTGACGGCAGCATGGAAGGATTCGATACGTTCGACCGTGCGTTCACGGTGTTCGCTGACTTCGCGAAGGGCATGCAGAGCGCGGGGCTCGTGAACGACAAGCGCATCACGCATCCGATGTTCGTCAAGACACCGCTGATCGCCAAGGACTACGATCAGGCCGCCAAACACATCGCGGCGCAACTCAACCTCGGCGTCAGCGCGCTGATGTTTGTTGGCGTAGAAAGTGCCGACGAAGTACGGCGCGGACTCAACATGATGCGCTTTAAATCGAAAGGCGGCATCCGTCCCGACGATGTCGGCGACGCGCCCGCGCGCTGGGGTCTCACCGAAAAGGAATACAAAGACAAAGCCGACGTCTGGCTACTCAATTCCAAGGGCGAACTCGTGAACTGGACCGTGGTCGAGAGCAAAGAAGGGCTCGCGCACGTACGCGAAATCGCCGCCGTGAAGGGCATCGGTGTACTCTGGCCGGGCGCTGGCACACTGCGCAACGATGTGTTCACGACGGTCGATGCGTCAGGCAAGCGCGTGTTTGACGACAAGGGCTGGGAGGCCGCTATTCAGCAGGTTCTCGCCGCCTGCAAAGAATTCAAAGTGGCGTGCGGATATCCTGCGAACGCGAACGACATCGAGCTGCGAATGCAGCAGGGGTTTAGCGTGTTCGTGATGGGTTGGGGTGAGCCGGGGTTCAAAGCGGTTGAAATCGGACGAAAAGCGGGCGGACGCTAGACACGGGAAGAGACGGAAGAGGTTTTGAGGCGATGAGACTGCATCGGTTCTATCGGTGACGGCCCACGAACGTAAAACGGGCGGACCAGAGATGGTCCGCCCGTTTTGTTTACCCACCATCAAATGCTACGCCTTGCGATCAATGCATCCCGTGAACTTCGGGTTGTTCCGCTCTGGGAATGGCACGATCATGTTGACGTCCGTTCCGTACACTTCGCCCGGACGATACTGCACAGCGCCCACAGGGAACACCGTGGCTTGATCGCGACCATACTGACGCACGAGGCGACGCATGTCACCCATGCGATGGCCAGTCAGCCACATCCAGAACGCACGCTCTTTGAAGAGCATGTCGACTGCGGCGGCCTGCGTCGTCGGCGACGTCGGCAATGCGGCGATAACTGTGGTGAGCCCCGTTGCACGCAGAGTATTTAACTGTGCGAACACGGCATCACGATCGGCCTGTGAACCACCTGCCGTCAAATTCAAACGCGCTTCAGCCTCGATAAGACGCGCTTCAATGCCATCGGCGAGAACAACAGCCACTGCCGTCGTCGAATACTTCTGTTCGATCGGCAGATTACGACTGGTGCCGTCAAATCCCGTGCGTGCCGACGCCGTCCACGGTACACGAGGATCGGCCGGCGTGGTGAGATAATCCAAGCCGTTGGTGCCTTCCTTCGTGCCAATCGTGTAGCGTGAGCTGGGAACAAAGTCACCGTTGTAAACGCCGTTTTGCTGACGTCCGGTTGCATTCGAGTGAAACACGGAGTACTTGTAGCTCGTCGGCACCGACGCAACCGCCGCTGCGGCCTGGGCAAAGTTGCCCTGATTGAGCAGCACGCGCGCCTTGCCAACCGACGCCAAGTTCTTGTACGTCGCACCTGTCGACAACGCGATGGCACTGTCCAACGAATTGCCTGCGACGGTCAACATCTGTGCCGTGGTGAGCGGATCGCCATACGTGAACGAACCGTCCGCTTCAACTTTGCTGAACGGCACGCCAGCGCAGTACGCCTCGGCAAAGAAGTTTTCGGTGAATCCGCGAATCGCGTACATCTCAGACAGCGAGTCTTTCACGGCAGTGGCGGTGCTGGTTTTCGCCTTCGTCCACGCTTCGATCGACGACGTGAGCCCCGCACGCGCTAACTGCAACCCGTTGTACATCGTGTTCGTCGCACCACCAAGATTTTCGTTCTGCTGGCGCCGGTCGGTGAAGTAGCGATCAGCAAACGTGTCGGTCGTCTGCACCTCATCGGCAAAGTTTGCGGTGGAGTTTACAAAGCCGTCCTGCGTGCCGGAAAAACCAACGGCGAAATCTTGGATGGACCCGTTACGCAACGTGGTCGCGCCGAGACTGCCACCCAGCGCAGTCGACGAGAGCACGTCCGGCGTATCGACGGTCAGGATTTTGCTTGAACAGCTGGCCAGCGTCACAACCGAGGCCAGCATGCTCACCGGGCCAACGACCCGGCGAGCAGCGGAAAAAAATGTCATCTGTTGGCTCGGCTTAGAAAGTGAAGTTGAAGCGCACCGTGACGTACCGAACCGGCGGTGTCGCGAAATACTCTTCGTTACCGCGCGTGTCACTGTTGGACGCAGCGGCTTCTGGATCAACGCCTTTGTACTTGGTCCACACGGCGAGATTGCGGCCCGTAAGAACGACGTTCCAACGTGCGGCACGCACGGCCTTGGCCCACGACTCGGGCAATTCGTACGACGCAGACGCTTCGCGCCAACGCATGAACGTACCGTCTTCGAACATGCCGGTAAACACCGACTGCGACGTGGCGAGCGCATTCGCCTGTTCTTGCAGCGACACGCTCTGATCGTAGCGACCACGGCACGATACGCCGTTCATGCACTGGTGACGCAGCGTGTTATTGAACTTGAGGAAGTTCCACTTGCGATCGAACTGTGAAGACAATCGCAGTTTGTGGTTAAACAGTTCGATCGACGGCGTGAACGCCATCTCCCGCGTCGGGAAAGTGGTGCCCTGATAGACGGCCGTATCACTAAACGTCATCTCGCTCAACACGATGATGCCGTCGCCGTTGGCGTCGTTGAACGAAATGTTCTTATCCCACAAGCCATACAGCGGATAGCCAGGCAGGTTGCGCTGCGTGTTGCGATTGCCCGACGCGATTGGCGAGACGCCGTCGCCCAACGTGAGCATGCGGTTCTTGTTCGTCGACGCGGTCAGTAACAGGTCAACAGCAAGATCTTTCTTGTCAATCACTTTCTGATTGAACGTGAGCTCGACGCCGGTGTTCTTGATGTTGCCGATGTTCACAAACTGGTTCGTCAAGCCGGACAGCGACGGCGCAATCAAACGGCTGATCAGCGCGTCCTTGGTCGACTTGTCATATGACGTGATTTCAATGTTGGTGTTGCCACCGAACATGTTGAGATCAAAGCCAAACTCGGTTTCTGCAGAGAACTCTGGCTTGAGCCCCGAATTTCCAAGTGATCCAACGGATGCACCCGGTGTGTCGCCGCCCGTCGAGAGCGTTGTCGCGTTCGCGTTGAAATACCGGATCGCATCCGTGGCACCGGGAATCTGCCCCGACGCGCCGTACGTGCCGCGCAAGCGAAGCGACGTGATCCAAGACGGCTTATGGAAAAACTCTTGCTCGGAGACCAGCCACGATGCGCCCAACTTCGGATAGTACACGGCGTTGAACTTTTTACCGAATGCGCTGGCAGCATCGCGACGTGTGCCGGCGGTGATGAACAGCTTGTCGTTGATCGCCAACTGTTGTTCGACGTAGTAACCGAGCGTGCGCTTTTCCGAGAGCGTCTGCGTGCTGGAACGCGTTGCAGCGGTCGACACCGTCACACCGCCAGGCGGCAAGCCAATGCCGGTACCCGTAGTGTTCGCGAGTGCGTTGCGGATGTACTGCATGCCGACAGATGTCTTCGAGTTAAGCCAGTCCGTGATCTGCCACGTGCCGGTTCCGCTGACGTCCAACGTCTGCTGATTAATCTCTGCCTTGGTGCTTTGGACGTTACCGGTGCGCGTCGTGCCAGACGCCGGGCCTTCACCAACTTTGGACAAGAACAGTTCGTTTCGACTTGTATAGTCGGACCCGACAGCCGCGCGCGTGGCGAGCCACGACCACGGGGTGTATTGCGTCGAGACGCTATTGATGAAGCGGTTCACGCCTAACGTCGTCGTCTGTGACAAAATGTCGCCGATCATGTACGAGCGAACGCCCTTGAGTGAATCGCCCTGTGCGTCGATTAGATCAGCGCGCCACGAGCCGCCCAATCCGCCCACCATAAGGCCCGTCGAATTGTCTTCGTTTTGCGGCAAGCGCGTGGAGCTGTTCACGTAGC
>JANXUN010000366.1 GCA_025356185.1 Gemmatimonadaceae bacterium | reverse complement strand
GAGCGGACGGTCATCGCACTGATACACTTCGCAGCGAACCGTGTTCTGATAGCCCGCGTTACCCTTCCACTCCCCACCATTGGAGAATGTGCGCGCATACAACTCCTCGGCGACCCGACCCAAGCTCTCTTCCAGCCACGGCTCTTCAAACGGCGTGCCGTTCACAAAGCGCGTCGCAAAGCTGGCGAGGTGCTTGCCTTCATGCACCATCGTGCTGCGCATGCTGCGGCGCCACTCCGCTGGAGATTCGGAGGCGTTCGGAACGCGCGCGTAAAACACTTCGTCTTCGTTGCTCGCCGCGAACGTCCCCTTCGAATAGAAGTTGCACGCCGAGGCGTACCCCGAAATGCCGGGGAGCGAGTCATTTACATAGCGAGTGAACAACATCGTGACGCGGCCGTCGCCCTGCATCACGTCGTTCATCGCCAACGGATCGCCGATCTTGCTCTGCAATAACGGATACTGCACGCGATCAAACTCATCGCCGATCAAGCGATACTGCTCGTCCATTGTACCAGCGCGCGGCGCGGCCACATCTTCGAGCACCAGCGACTTGCTACCGACGTAAACGACACGGGCGCGCACATCGCGACCGGTCGCACACGAGGAGTACAGCGCTTTCATCGTGATCGTGTCGCCAACAAACAGTGGCGCGCGCACCGCCGACAGATGATTCGCCGCGCGGACTTGCGCGAGCGCGCGCCACGTCGGCGCAGGTGAACCAAACTTCGCGTTGAGTGAGCGCTGCGCGTCAAGAAATGACGTATGTTGTGCGTCGACCTTTTCTTCGGTGGCCAACTCTTCCATCGCCGTCGCCATCTGCGGCGTCGTTGCTGTTGCGCCGTGCAATAACGCCGACGGAATCGTCTTGCTCTGCGCGACCGTACCGGCCAACGCGCCAGTGCCAGTTCCACGCAATTCAAATCCAGTGGTGGTGGCCGCTGACACATTCGTATTGATCACCGCGACCATGTACTTCGCGTTGACGTTCCCCGTCGGGGCCACGAGTTCCGCGCAATGCACCTGATCGACGTCCAACAGATTCGCCGACTCACCCTTCGCAAGCGACACGCGCGTCGCCGTCTTGAACATCGCCGCACGTTGTCCCGTTGCCGTCGCAATCGTCACCTGCACCGGCTGCAGCCCCGTCGCGATGCATCCGTACGTGCTCGGCAACACCGCTTCGATGTGCGACGCCGAGACCTTGGTGATTGAGACTTTGAGGCCCGCAATGTTGAGATCGACGGCGTCGGCGATCAACGCAAAGCCCGTTCCGTCGATCGTCACTCGTCCGCCCGGCACCAAGGTATCCGGCGATACTGCCGTCACGATCGGCGTCGCGGGATCCACGATGACCGTCAGCCGCGACGTCGCCGTATCCGCCGTCGCTCTAATCGTCGCGGTACCGCGCGCGCGTGCGACGAACGCCGCTCCGGACGCCATCAGCGCATCGGACGTTCCTTCAATCGTCAACGTCGCAACCGTCGGCACCGCATTGCCGAACTTGTCGACGACCGTCGTCTGCGCGTTCACAGTGTCGCCCAGCAGTGTGACACGTGCAATGTCTGAACCGAAGCGCACCGTTGCGGCGCGGTCGGCTACTGCATTCGCTCCAAAAATCACCGAAGGTAGCCCGACCACCGTCGCCGTCATCGTTTGCAATCCGGCGACGGTGCCGAGCGTCCAGCGCACTGACGCGACCCCCGTCTCGTCAGTGGCTGTTTGTGCCGAGCTAACTTTGCCGCCATCGGCGGCAAACCAGTGCACTAACGCACCGGCAATAGGCTTGCTGTCAGATCCAGTGACGATCAGGCGCACTGGTGCATCGAGCGTCGCTCCAACGACCGCGGTGCCCGCAATCTGACCAATGGGACCGGCATTCTTGGGGTCTGTAGGCGACAGTGCATCGGATCCGCTGCACGCTTGCAACAACGCCAAACCGCATGCCATCACCGCCACGGCACGCGTCGCACGCGCCAATCGGCGCGTGGAGACGTAAGTAGCGGTATGGAAGGCGGTTTGCGGCATAGTCGGTTGTGTTACGGTGCTGGTTCAATCCTGCACACAACTACTGATGTCGCAAGGGCTGTGCCGGGCTCAGCCATAAAGTCGACATATGCCACCCACGGGACGAAGTGTGCGAGCGCCGTA
>JANXUN010000350.1 GCA_025356185.1 Gemmatimonadaceae bacterium | reverse complement strand
GGTACACCGTGCTGCGTCGCGATCTGCATGACGCGGGCAGGATCGGCAGTGGAGATCACCACGCGTGCGTGCGCTTCGCCAAAGAGCAGCGCACGCGCCGGCACCGCTGACCACGACGACAAATCGACTGAAAAACCGAGTGGCGCGTCGCGATCGATGATCGCGCTTTCAGCAAGGGCAACGGCAAGTCCCCCGTCGCTGCAATCGTGTGCCGACGCAACGACACCAGTCGCGATGGCGTCGAGCACCGCGTCGATTAACCGACGTTCGCGCGCGGGATCGCAGTGGGGCGGCTCACCGATCGTGAGTCCGTGAACGGTGAGCAGATACTCGCTTGCGCCCAGTTCCTTTGTTGGCTCACCCAGCAGAACGATGTGGTGCCCAGCGAGTTGAAACGTCGACGGCGTAACGTGTGACAACGATTCGATCACACCGACCATACCGATAGTGGGCGTTGGGTGAATCGCCCCGTGCGGATTCTCATTGTACAGCGACACGTTGCCGCCAGTCACCGGTGTTTCGAGCACGATGCACGCTTCGCCCATTCCCGCGATGGCTTCACTCAGCTGAAAGTAAACGTCGGGTTTTTTCGGGTTGCCGAAGTTGAGATTGTTGGTAATGGCGCGTGGTCGTGCACCGGTGCACGCGACGTTCCGCGCCGCCTCACAAACGGCCGCGCGCCCGCCGTTGCGGGGCGAAAGCGCGACGTGACGACCATTGCCATCGATGCACAGCGCGAGTGCTTTGTTCGTGCCAGGCAGTCGTACCACTGCCGCGTCGCTGCCAGGACCGCGCACTGTGCTCGTGCGCACGGTCGAATCGTACTGTCTCCACACCCACGCCTTACTCGCGATAGTCGGCGCACTCAGCAACCGTTCGAGGGTCCACGCGTGATCACGTTCCTCGGCGAGCGGTGCGACAGCATGCGGATCTTTCGCGCGCGCCGCGGCGAGCGTAGCGCTTTCCACTCCCTCAAGTGTGTACTGCGGGCACTCGGTAACTAAACGGGAGCCCGGAAACTCCGCCACGACGCGATCGCCTTCCGTGACGCGGTAGACGGGATCGGCGATCACTTCACCAATCACCGCGGCTTCGAGGTCCCACCGTGCGAGTATCTCACGGACATGCTCTTCATGTCCGAACTTTGCAACCACGAGCATACGCTCTTGCGATTCGGACAACAGAATTTCGTACGGGCTCATTCCCTGTTCGCGAACCGGAACTTTAGTGATATCGATGGTTACACCAACGTCACCACGCTCAGCCATTTCCGCCGATGAAGACGTCAATCCCGCGGCACCCATGTCTTGAATCGCAACGATGTGCCCACTGCGAATCAATTCGAGCGACGCTTCGAGCAGCAACTTCTCAGTGAACGGATCGCCGACCTGTACCATCGGCCGCTTCGCTTCGCTTTCCGCTGACAAGTCTTCGGAGGCAAAGGAGGCACCGTGAATGCCGTCGCGTCCTGTTCGCGCACCAACGGCCATGATCGGGTTGCCAACTCCCGACGCTACCGCGCGAATGAGTTCGTCTTCACGCATCAAGCCCACACACATCGCGTTGACGAGCGGATTCCCCTCGTACGACGGATCGAAAACAACTTCGCCTCCGACGGTCGGTACCCCAACACAGTTCCCGTAGTCGCCAATGCCTTTCACCACGCCCGCAAACAACCAGCGCACGCGCGGCGATGTGAGAGGACCAAAGCGCAAAGAGTTTAAGAGCGCAATTGGTCGCGCACCCATGGTGAACACGTCACGCAGGATGCCGCCGACTCCCGTCGCGGCGCCTTGATACGGCTCGACGGCCGACGGATGATTGTGCGATTCAATTTTGAAAGCGACCGCCCACCCGTCGCCAACGGAGATCACGCCAGCGTTTTCGCCGGGACCTTGCAGTACCCACGGCGCTTTCGTGGGCAAGTTTTTTAGCATTGGGCGTGAATGTTTGTACGAGCAATGCTCGCTCCACAACGCACTCACTACGCCAAGCTCAGTGAAAGTAGGCGTGCGGCCAAGCATCTGCACCAATCGCTCGTACTCGAAGGGTGTGATGCCGTGCTCGGCCACCAAGGCACTCGTAATAACCGGATCGCCCGGACGCGTTTGTACCTGCGTCATGCGCGCGCTCCCGACATCAACGATTCAACGATCGATGCAAACATCGGCGTGCCGTCAGTCGATCCGAGTGCGCTATCCAGGGCGCGTTCTGGGTGGGGCATCATGCCAAGCACGTTACCCGCGGTATTCACGATGCCAGCAATATTGAGTTGCGATCCGTTTGGATTCGCCGCGTCTGTAACCTCACCGCGCGATGTCACGTAGCGAAAGACCACGTGTCCATCAGCTTCGAGCCGCGCGAGCGTATCGGCGTCGGCGGTGAAGCGGCCGTCGCCATGTGCGATAGGCATGCGGATGACCTGTCGGATGTGATACTGCGAGGTGAATCGTGTCGCAATCGACTCGACGCGCAGATCAACCGGCGCACTCACAAATCGCAAACTTGCGTTGCGCAACAACGCGCCAGGAAGCAGCCCTGCCTCGCATGCGATTTGAAATCCGTTACAAATGCCGAGCACTGGTCCCCCGCGCTTTGCAAATGCGACGACTTCTTGCATGATCGGACTAAATCGCGCGATCGCACCAGCACGGAGATAGTCGCCGTAACTAAATCCGCCAGGCAATACAACTAAATCAACGTCTTTGAGGTCGTGATCTTTGTGCCACAGGTACACCGCGCGTTGACCAAGCACATCGGTGAATGCCCGATACGCATCTTCATCGCAATTGGATCCGGGAAACCGCACAATGCCCGCTTTCACGATTGCTCGACCGCCGCAATTTCGAAATCCTCGGTGACCGGATTGGCTAGCAGCTTTTCACACATCACGCGCGCCGCGTTGCGCGCCGCGTCGGCCGATTCCGCTTGCGAATCGACAACGAGATAGCGGCCCACGCGCACATCACTGACCTGTGCAAACCCCAGTGTGTGAAGCGCATCCGCAACGGCTTTCCCTTGTGGATCGAGAATGCCGCGACGAGGAACAATGTGAATCGACAACCGATAGCGGTTCATGCGACAGGATCCTCGGGGCTCTCCGTTGAGCCGTCAGTCAGGCGGTTATGTCTGCGTCGGCGCCGCTCTCGGCGTTCGACTATATCGTCTGGATCGTCATCGTCGCGACGCGTGAGACGGGTTTCGTCCTCCCGGCCCGGGAGTCGCTCGTAGAGTCCGATCAGCACGGTGCGACCTATGCCCCACAGCACGTACGACATCAGTGCGGGGAAGAAAAACTTTTGCGGTAGAAAAATGACGCCGACTAACGTGCCGGCAACGAGTAGTGTGCCGAGTACCGCTTTGACTGATCGAAAGCCAACGGTGGGTACTTTGGCATACTGCACATTGCTGATCATCAACATTCCCAGACCGAGCATCACCCAGCGCAGCATCTGATGCCACGGTAGATC
>JANXUN010000348.1 GCA_025356185.1 Gemmatimonadaceae bacterium | reverse complement strand
GATCACCCCAAGTCGATGGTGTTGTTGGCTGTTGCGACCTTTGTCGGTGCGATTGCGATGCCAGCGACGGGTATTGTTGGAGGCGGATTCTTTCCGCTCGAAGACAACGCTGAAGTGTTGATGACCGTCGAGACTCCGCCGGGCGCCAATCTTGATTATCTGCGCGAAAAAGTTGGTGAGACGCTGCAGCAGATCGCGAAGTACGAAAACAAAGATGCGACCGATCACAGCAAAGAAGTGAACTACACATTTGTGACCGCCGGCGGCGCGAGCGGCGCGGTGGACAAAGCTGGTGTCTACATCAAACTGCAGCCCAAAGGCGATCGGCTGAAACGCGGTTTGATGGGTGCAGAAGCGTTGGCTGCGCGGTTGCGCGAAGATGTGAAACAGATTGGCGGCGCCGATGTTGCGGTGTTCACCAACGATTTCGCCGGTCAACAAAAGCAGATCTCGATCGAAATTCGCGGGCACGACAAGCTGGCGTTGCAGTCCGTCGCCGATCAGTACAAAGCGGCAATGAAATCCACGTTTGGCGCCGTTGATGTTGGACTGAGCACGAAAGGACAAAAGCCCGAGTTAGCCGTGCAGATCGATCGCGGATTGGCGGGTTCGTTGGGACTGAGTGTGGGGCAGGTGGCGCAAGCGCTGCGTCCGGCGTTCGCGGGCTTGCACGCGGGTGATTGGGTCGATCCAACCAATCAAACGCGCAAGGTGATGGTGCGCTTGTCACCCGAAGCACGTGCGCGCAGCAGTGACTTGGCGCAGTTGCCGGTATCGATCGGCGTTGGTGCAAACGCGCAGTTGGTGCCGCTGCAACAGGTCGCGCAAATTCGTAGTGAGTTGGGACCGGCGATTGTGAATCACTTAGATCGCGACAACGTGATCAAAGTCGAAGCGAACATTGCGGGACGTTCGCTGACCGAAGTGATGAACGAAGTAGGAACGAAGACGGCCAAGATCACCATGCCGCCGGGTATCAAAGTGTCGCAGGGCGGTCAGGTGCAACAGCAAGGCGAAGTGTTCACGAACGTGTTCATTGCGCTCGGTGTCGCCGTCGCGCTCATGTACCTCATTCTCGTGGTGCAATTCGGATCGTTCCTGGATCCGCTCGCGATTTTGATTTCGTTGCCGCTGTCGCTAATCGGCGTGATGGGCGCACTCGCCATCACGGGCAACACGATCAACATCATGAGCCTGATCGGTGTGATTCTGCTGTGCGGGATCGTCGCGAAAAACGCGATTTTGCTGATCGATTTTGCGAAGTGGGCGCGTGAGCGCAACGGATTGCCGCTGCGCGAAGCTCTGATCGAAGCGGGCGCGATTCGCTTGCGTCCAATCTTGATGACCACCTTTGCGCTTATCGCGGGCATGATTCCAGTCGCGCTTGGGCGTGGCGAGGGCGCGCAGTTTCGCGCACCGTTGGGTGTGGCCGTTATCGGTGGTGTAGTGACGTCGACCGTGTTGACGCTATTGGTGATCCCCACGTTTTACGAGATTTTCGACAACATACGAAGCGCCTTCGCGCGGCGACTGGGGCTCACGCCACCCCATACGGGGCAGTTCCGCGCCATCGACCCCGTGCCAAGTATGGGTGACTAGTTAGGGCGACTAGGGAAGCGCATTGGCATGCAGTAGATTTGCGCCTTCCCCCCGCCCCCGTTCCGCCACTCGCTTCTTGCCCGCCTGATCGCGCATGTCTGTTTCATTGCCGATGCTTCCATTGGCTATCGCGGTATTCGCCGCGTTTAGAAGTGCGAGCACGACGGACTTTTCGTTTATCGAAGATCTGTCGGACAGCTTTTGGACGTACGCGTTTTTAGGCGCTGCGGCCATCGCGATCGAAGAGCTGTCGCCAATCTTTGGCGGCATCGCGGCGAACGAAGGGGAGCTGCGACTGTGGCGCGTGATCGTGGGTGTGGCCGTCGGTGGATGGATCTGTACGTCGTTGCTGTATCTGGCGGGGCTTTGGAAATGGGAGACCATCCGCAGGCGCTTACCGCGATTGCGTGCAGCGGGCACGGTGGCGTTGCGCGTCGTCGCTCGGAATCCGGTAACGGCGTCGTTCCTCGTCCGCTTTGCGTTTGGGTTGCGTATTGTGTTGCCGCTGGCGTGCGGTGCCGCGCGCGTGCCCGTCGCGATGTACTTGACTGTGTCATTGATTGGCTCATTTGTGTGGGCAACAATTTTTGCCGTGTTGGGCTACGCGGCTGGCGAAGCCGCCGTACAGGTCGTCGGCAAACTCGGGCGCATCGGCGAAGTCATTGGCGCCATCGTCGTGACGACCGCGGTCGTGATGTTTATCCGATGGAACGGACGGCGAAGAGCGCAGAAGCTGGAGCGCCGGAGACGGAAGCTTCAAACGGCGGCGAAGCAATAGCTATTGCTTCGAGTATCAATGGAGAAGCTCGTGCTTGCCCTTGCACCGATTCACTGACCAATACGATCGCTAGTCGAACAGCGGCGCGATTGGCAGCGTGAATCCCGGTAGAATTGCCTCGCCATCGAGCGACTGAGCGTGGTTCAAGAGCGATTGTCTGCCGTCAGCGCGATAGACGCGCGCGTTCCGTTTCGTCGGATTGATTACCCACACGAGCGCCGTGCCGGCATTCAACCAATCGGCAACTTTGGCGAGCGTCTCGCCGGCACGATCGCCTGGTGAAAGCACCTCTACGGCGAGGTCGGGCGCCATCTCTGCAAACGAATTACGACTCTCAGGCCGTCGGGCCCACGCTACAAACGCGACATCTGGTGCCCGCACCGTATCAGGGCCACGCTGCAGCGTGAATCCAGTTTCTGCGGCAAGCAGTTCGCCAAGCGGGTGCGGCGCGCGGCGTTCCACTTGATCCCGCTCAAGAAAAATGCCGATCCGAACTGCGACGCGCATGGCGACGAAGCCGTGGTAGTACTTCGCTGGCTCGCGCACGATCAGCCGTCCGCGCACGAGTTCGGTGCGCATGCCTTTCGCGTCATACTCAAGCAGTTGCTCCGCGGTCATGAGCTCTGTCGCGGCATCGGTCCGTGAGAACATTGGCGCGGCTCTCCGGGAACTACGAGTTTTTGACATGGCGCCACAGTACGACACGGCGTCAGTGAAACGTCATCTCACTGCATACAAAAGCTACCTGTCGCGATCCGCCGAGTCTACTCGGCGAGCGGGATTGTCGGGCAGGATTACATCCGCGACATGATCAGCACCTCGATGCCAACCAGACACGCCAGCGCGAGACTGTGTAAGAATACGTAACGCAAAATCTGTCCTTCGTTTCCGCGCTGTTCCGTCGCAACACCTGCAACAACGATGCTTTGCGCATCA
>JANXUN010000311.1 GCA_025356185.1 Gemmatimonadaceae bacterium | reverse complement strand
GCGAAAAGCGAAGTTGGCTAAACGGAATGCGTAGCTCCGCGGTTCAGCCGGCTGAGTCGATGCTCGTCACGACGTCCCATACAGGATCCCAACCGGAATCGCAGCAGGAGTTGCCGATGCCGAGCTGGTCTTGTTTTGCGTCCGACGGATTCACCACGAAGAACGCGCGTCCGAGATGATCGTGAAATCCGTCAATGACGACTTGCAGCCAATCCGAATCGAAGTTGGCATCGCGTCGAACGATCTGTGTGCGAATACCTTCCCGTCCTTCGGTGTCATGCATACGTGCGCCGAGATAGAGCGCCGCGTCGTCAAAGCGAAACAGGACTTCGTCGCGTTGAGTCGCCGGCTTGCCCTGTTCGGGATCGTACTGCGTAAACTCCGTGATAGGCTTTGCTGCCGCCCACGCTGCGTCATTGAGCTTGCCGTCGATCACAACCTCGCTGCTTTTGCGCACAGCGGTTGCCGATGGAACGGGAACCGTGTGGCCAACTCGCAGCGGTGCAGGGACTGAAGGCGCGGAAGGACCCTGCGCGTGTATCATGCAAGGGACGAACATCGCAGCAATGAATGTGCGAAACGGCGGGCGGGACCGCTGTTGCATAGAGACGGCGTGTTGGTGGAGACGAGCGAGCGAAAACGCGATGCAGCTTAGACGGAGAGAGTGCGAAAAAGTTCAAACGCTTGCCTGTGCCCAGCGGACTTCAGGCGACTCTGGAAGGAGGAGGTATGTCGGACGTGCTACGTGGTCGCAGTTTGGAGAGTGTGAAGAAAGAAGCGAAGCAGTGGCTGCATGCACTGCACACCGATGATGTTGATGCCCGTGCTCGGCTGTTGCGCGTCGCGCCTACGGCGACCGGCGCTGTGACGCTGCGCGAGGTGCAACATGCGCTGGCGATCGATTACGGCATGAGTGGTTGGAGTGCACTCACGTCACAACTGCTGGCGCAAGGCACGGCGAGAAGCGAATCGCTTGCGCAGTATCACGAAAAAGTTGACGCACTATTAGACGCGTATCGCACGGGCACTCCAGCAGCGATGGAGCGTCACTATCGCCTGACGTGGCATCGACGCGCATGGAGTACAATGCGGACCTATGTCCAAATCGATTTGGGAAAAGTTGCTGGCGATGACGCGACGATTACGGACGACGACGCGCGATGGCTTATTGCGCGTGAGCATGGCTTCGACGATTGGACGTCACTGACGCAAGGCGTGGCGAACGCGGCGCGTCCCGCACAGCTGATGGCGAAGCCAATGGCGATTTTGCGTGGCGCGCCGCGCCACGACGCAGATTTGTCGGTGCGTTCGCGCTCATGGAGCGATGTGCTAAGTGAACTGACCGAGATCGAGGCCACAGGGCTTGACGCGCACGGGCAATTCACCGACGAGATGGCGCGCGATGTCGCCGGGTGCACGCATCTCACGTGGTTGCGCTTGAGTGGCAGTGAAGCGTTGACGAACGCGGGCGTGCGGTTACTCGCGACGATGCCCAACTTGCGATACCTCGATGTGGGCGGCACGTCGATTACGAACGACGGCGCGATTGCGCTTGGGCAGTTGCGCGAGCTGGAACACGTGTCACTGGCGTGGACACGCGTATCGGATCGCGGCGTTGAGTCACTTGCGGCATGTCACGCCCTTGAGCATGTCGACTTGAACGGATCGTTTTGCGGTGACGGCGCTATGCGCACGTTTGCCGGCAAGGAGCGATTGCGCTGTTTTCGAAGCGGACGTTCGACGACGGATGCGGGGCTTGCCGCGCTGCAAGACTATCCTGTCTTCAAAGCGTGGCACGAAGGTGAACCTGCGACATCGCTGTTGAGCAATTCCGACGGACCGAACGAACTCATGTTGCGTGGTGCGATTACCGACCGCGGCATGGACGCGTTGCGCGGCTTGGAGGGCCTGTTTGGATTGAATTTGGACGACAGCGCCTTGGCGATCACAGGAAATGGATTGATTCCACTACTCGACCTGCCGCGACTGGGTCGATTGGCGTTCAACGCGCATGATGATGCCATGCCAATCGTGGCGCGGATGCCAGTGCTCAGTTTTTTTGGCTGTCAGGATACCGATGCAAGCGACGCCGCAT
>JANXUN010000267.1 GCA_025356185.1 Gemmatimonadaceae bacterium | reverse complement strand
CAATCGGAGTTATGGAAGAGTCCGGTGGACTGTGGTCCGTCCCTATCTCAGACGCCTTGGTACTAGAAATTTTAGACACTGTCTAGTTACTGGCACCTAAATGGCGCTCTAATGCAAGATTCATGTGGATAGCGCAAAATTTTGATTGACCGCGCACAATCCCGCCATTATCGTGGCCGTCCCACCCACCAGACTGGCCCGTCCCGGACCAGTCCACCGGTAACTTCGGCGAGGGCGTGTATGCAGGCAGCAGCCGCTACGAGAACATCCGAGTCCCGTGCTAAGGGATTCTTCCGTTCCTCCCCTTCTACAGCGTTCGACCAGTATCTCCACGACATTCAAAAGCTGCCCCTGATCACCGATGCCGCTGAAGAGCGGCGGCTGGCGAGATTGGCGCAGAAAGGCGACGAGGCCGCTGCTGAACGCCTTGTGACGGCGAATCTCCGATTCGTCATCTCGTACGTCAAGAAATATCAGGGACACGGTCTCGATCTCTCCGAACTCGTCGCGATCGGCAACGAAGGACTGCTCAAAGCAGTCCGCAAGTTCGATCCTGACCAGGGCGTCAAGTTCATTTCGTACGCCGTGTGGTGGGTGCGTCAGGCAGTGCTCAAAGCGCTCGCCGAACAGACGCGCAGTGTGCGCATTCCGCTCAATCAGAATTCGCAGCTGATTCGCATGGCACGCGCCGAGATGGTGTTGTCGCAGGTGCTCAACCGCGAGCCGACAGACGAAGAAGTCTCAAAGCTGCTGCAGGAACCGATCGAGCAGGTGCGCAACGCACGGCAGATCACCAGCACCGAAGTCTCACTCGATGCTCCAATCGATCGCCAAGATCGCGAAGCATCGACGCTCGGCGAGCGGTTTGCCGGACAGACGCACGCCGACATCGAAGACGGTACCGACTTCCGTCTCATGCGCGAGTTCATTGATCGCGTGTTCCGCAAATACCTCACGCCGCGCGAACGCAAAATCTTGTACTTGTACTATGGACTCGATGAAGGGGCTGAAGCGATGACGCTCGAGCGCATCGGTGCACTCATGGGCGTTACGCGTGAGCGCATTCGTCAAATTCGTGAGCGCGCATTCGAGAAATTGCGTGAGTCGCCCGATGGTCGCGCACTCGCCGGATTCTGGGGCGCGGCATAACCGTCGCGTCACACACGTGGAGATATTTCAAGCGGGCGTCTGCGATCGGCAGGCGCCCGCTTGAATTTCTGTCATTATTCCCGTCATGACTCTCGACGCACAACTCGCAGCCATCGTCGGCGCGCGCTGGATAAAAACCCGGCGCAGCGAGTTGGTCGCGTATGACTCCGATGGATTGCCCGGCTATCACGCGACGCCGCTGCTCGCGGTATTTCCGGGAACGCGCGATGAACTCATCGCGGTCGTGCAATTGCTCGCGCGCGAGAAAGTCCCCTTTGTTCCGCGCGGTGCTGGCACAGGACTCTCCGGCGGTGCGCTGTCGGCCAACACCGTGCTGATCGGCCTCAATCGACTCACGCGCATGATCGAAGTCGATTCGATGAATCGACTCGCGCACGTTGAACCCGGCGTCGTGAACGCGCGACTGTCGCGCGAAGTGGCGAAACACGGGCTGCAATACGCGCCCGATCCATCAAGCCAAACAGTGTGCACCATTGGCGGCAATGTCGCCGAGAATGCCGGCGGACCGCACTGCCTCAAGTACGGTGTGACGCTCAATCACGTTGTCGCACTCACCGTCGTGTTGCCAAACGGCGATGTCCGAACACTCGGCGATCCGTATCACGAACAACCTGGATACGATTTACTCGGACTGTTTATCGGCTCCGAAGGCTGCTTCGGCATCGCGGTTGATGTGTGGGTGAAGCTTATTCCACTGCCGCAAGCTGTACGCACCATGCTCGCGGACTTCAGCGATGTCGACGACGCGGCGCGCGCCGTGTCGCGTATCGTTGCGACCGGCATCGTGCCCGCTGCGATCGAAATGATGTACAATCCGACGATTCGCGCTGTCGAAGCATCGATCTACGCCGCCGGATATCCGATAGACGCGGCCGCCGTGTTGCTGTGCGAAGTGGATGGCCTCGAGGCAGGTCTCAGCGACGACGTGGAAACGATTGCGTCGTGTTGCCGGGCAGAGGGTGCTCGCAACGTCGTGATCGCGAGCGCCGAAGATCAGCGCGCACGACTGTGGCAGGGTCGCAAGAAAGCGTTCGGAGCAATGGGACGCATCGCACCATCGCTTGTGGTGCAAGATGCCGTAGTGCCACGCACGCAGTTGCCCGCGATTTTGCGGCGCATCGCGGAGATTGGTGCGCGTCATCAGGTGAAAGTGTGCAACGTGTTTCATGCGGGTGATGGAAATTTGCATCCAAATATCCCGTACGATGCACGTGACCCCGATGAATCGGCACGCGTGCACGCCGCGATGAAGGAGATTATGCAGGCGTGTATCGACGCGGGCGGTACGATCACGGGCGAGCATGGCGTCG
>JANXUN010000228.1 GCA_025356185.1 Gemmatimonadaceae bacterium | reverse complement strand
CGACGCCCGACGACGCCTCCACGCCACATATGCGATCAGCAGCAACAGCAACGCGAGCGACACGGCGCCAATCCAGCGCTGCTGGGCGGCAAGCTTGTCGATGATCTCGTCGGCGTTTTCGCCCGCCTGATACGCAACCGTACACACAATACCGTACCAGATACCCGAGGCCAGTGCCATTGCAGCAGCAGCGCGAGCGGTGCCGATGCCAATCGCACCTGCAACCGGCGGTACAACCGCGCGTACACCTGGAAGAAATCGACTCACGGCGATCGTCAAAAATCCGTGCGATCGAAATCGATCAGCGACGCCAACCATTGCATCCGCGGGAAATACGCGGGGAAACCGGGTTGACAGCCACGCAACGCCAACGCGACGGCCCAGCATAAACATCGTCATCGCGCCCACCATACATCCCGAGATTGTTGCGAACCACGCTCCTATCGGCGAAGTATGACCGCGCGCGGCGACAAACGCACCGAGGGCGACCACCGTATCAGACGGAAGCGGAGGAAACAGATTCTCGGCAAATGCGGCGGCGAATATCGCAGTGTACAGCAGCGGCGTCGGCAGTGTTGATAGCCAGTCGAGCCACGCGTGCATTGCGACGCGGCCTAGCGAGCTGCGCGAACGATATTCGCCACAGCGATGACCGCGAGCCCTTCACCCCGACCGATCCACCCAAGGCCTTCGTTGGTCTTGCCTTTAACAAACACGTCATCCTCGGATATTGCGAGTACGGACGCGAGGGCCGCACGCATAGCAGCGCGGTGTGCGCCAATCTTTGGCAATTGCGTGATGACCGTGACATCGACATTGCCAATCGTCCACCCTGCCATATGCACGCGCGCCACGGCGGCGGCCAGCATGAACAGTGAGTCTTTCCCCTTGTTCGCTGCGTCCGTGTCCGGGAACATCTCTCCGATGTCGCCAAGCGCCGCGGCGCCCAGCGGCGCATCGGTGATCGCGTGACACACGGCGTCACCGTCGGAATGGCCGTCGCAGTGCACGGCCGACGGAATTTCTATTCCTCCCAATCGCATCGGCCCGCCACTCGCGAAGCGATGCGAATCGTATCCCGTCCCGACGCGAGAGTGTGTAGTCACGCGGCTGCCGTCGTGGGCTCGAGCGGCAGTATCGTGTAATCCTGACGCCGGCGTGCAGGCGTGAATCCAGCGTCGCGGATCAAGCGCTCCATCTCGTCGGTCGTTGTGCGGTGGGTGGTGTTCGCCGCCGACACAACATTCTCTTCGATCATGAGTGATCCGAAGTCGTTGCATCCGAACGTCAGTGCCATCTGACCGACTTTCATTCCCATGGTCACCCAGCTTGACTGCAAGTTGGGCACGTTGTCGAGCACGATGCGTGCGAGGGCAACAGTACGCAGATACGTCGTCGCATCGGTCTTGGGCATATGCGACATCGTCGGCGTGTTTTCAGGCTGCAACGGCCAGGTGATGAACGCCGTGAAGCCACCAGTGCGCGCCTGCAAATCACGAACGCGTTGCAAATGCTCAATGCGTTCCGCCAGCGTCTCGCCAATACCGTACATCATGGTGACCGACGTCTTCATTCCCTGATTGTGCGCGAGCTCCATGATCTCAAGCCAACGATCGGCGCCGGCTTTTTTGGGAGCGGCGATATCACGCACGCGCTGCACAAGAATTTCTCCGCCGCCACCTGGGATGGAATCGAGCCCAGCGGACTTGAGCTCGCGAATCACGTCGCTCGCATCCATGCGGAAACGCGTCGAAAAGAAATCAACTTCGCTAGGCGAAAAACCGTGAATGTGAATCGGATGATAGCGCTTGATGTAGCGCATCAAATCGAGATACCACTCAAACGGGATGTACGGATTGTGTCCCCCTTGAATGAGAATCTGGACACCGCCGAGTGCTTTCGTTTCTTCGATCTTGTGACCGATCTGTTCGAACGACAGCGTATATCCTTCGTTGTGCTTTGGGCGCCGATAGAACGCGCAAAACCCGCAATCGGCGACGCACACGTTCGTGTAGTTGATGTTGCGATCGACGATATACGTGACAATGCCGTGCGGATGTTTTTGCTCGCGCACGCGATTGGCTTCCTGCCCCAGTTCAAGCAGTGGCGCGTTGGTATAAAAATCGAGCAAGTCTCGCATAATCGATAACCGAGAAAGGGCGCGCTACGCGGCCGGAAGAAACGCTAACGTTCCGTCGGGTACCCGGCCGGCGAGCACTAAACGACGAAAGAATTCTGTGAGTCCAGCGAGATGCGGGTACGACAGTCGATAGTCCAACCCCGCAAAGTATTCCGCGCACGCCTCACGCGGCACGCCGCTTGAGAGTGACGCCTGCGCCGCGAGCACATCCAGATGCTCCAACCCCCAGTCGCGGGAGGCCAGCAGCGCGCCATGCACGTTCATCGCGCTACGAACTGGCGTTGTTCGCTGCGCAACCCACACGGCAAACACAAACGGCAACCCGGTCCACGCTTTCCACGCTGATCCTAAATCGATCCGGTACGGATACCGCTCAGACCACATGCCGCCCTGATTGGCTTCGTTCGCGATACGCAGTGCTGCATCGCCGATGACGAGTCGGGCATCGTGTGGGTCGTCGTTAAAGCGCGAGAGATCGGCCAGTTCTGCATCACCGAGTACAAACTCTGGCGCGCACTTCCACACGTGCTCGAAGAGCAGTTCCAGCAACGCCACGCTGGTCATTGAGCTCTTGCTGACGAGGACGCGTTTGCCACCGAGCGACGACGGATCGAGACGTGAAAAGAGCATCACGCTTCGCACGGGGCCGTCGCTTGTGATCCCCAGTTCCGGGAGCAACAAATATTTTTTTGCGTCGCGTGCGTACTCGACGGCCGACACAACGCTGACGTCAAGCTCGCCGTTTGCCATGAGCCGATTGAGACGCGTCGGAATTCCATCAATTAACCGTGCGTCCATCGACACGATGCCGCGATCAATGCCACCGTAAACCGGATAGCAGTTGATGTAGGGGATACGGCCGACTGTGAGCATGGCGAGATCAGTGCGCCGACAACGCGAGGTTGGCGTTCGCACCATCGTCGACGTGATCGTCGAACGTGCGAAGCACGTGATAGAACGAATCGCGCTCGGCCGGTGCTTTCCCTGCTCCGCGAATAAGCGCGAGGAGTTGCGGCAACGTCATCCCTTGCGGCGTATGTGCGCCGACCGCGTGATAGATCTTTTCGCGGACAACGGTGCCCTCGATGTCATTCACGCCAAAGTGCAGCGCGATCTGCGACACGGCCGACGTCACCATAATCCAGTGCGATTTGATGTGCTCGAAGTTGTCGAGGTACAATCGTCCGACCGCGAGATTGCGAAGGTCATCAAAGCCAGTCGATGCAATTCCTTGCCGACCGAGCGTCACACCGAGTTCGTTGTCATCGGGGTGATACGACAGCGGAATGTACGCGAGAAACCCGCCTGTTTCGTCTTGCAAATCGCGCAACATCGTCAGGTGCTGCACGCGATCTTCGAGCGTCTCGACATGACCGTACAACATCGTACAGTTGGTGCGAATGCCGAGTTGGTGCGCGGTGCGATGCACATCGATGTAATCGGTGCCGCCAAGCTTTTTGTCGGCGATCACATCGCGTACGGCGGCGCTAAATGTTTCAGCCCCTCCGCCAGGCATCGTGTCCAATCCGGCTTCGCGCAACGCGATCAGCACGTCGCGACGCGTCATTTTTTCAATGCGCGCGATGTGTGCGATTTCAACCGCTGTCAGCGCTTTGATGTGCACATGCGGATGTCGCGCTTTGAGGGCGCGAAACATGGTCGCGTAGTACTCCAACCCCGCGTGCATGTCCAATCCGCCAACAATGTGAAACTCGCGCGTGATGGTACCGTCTGCGCGGTCGGATTCCGCCAGCACTTGTTCAAGCGAGTATCGGTACGCGCCTTCTTCTTTGGGAAGCCGCGCATAGCCACAAAACACGCACGTCTTTCGGAGCACGCAGATGTTGGTGGGATTGATGTGCTGATTCGACGCGAACGTGACGCGATCACCGTGACGCGCGCGATTAGCCGCATCCGCCATGGCGCCGACGCCGAGCAAATCGGGCGACCGAAATAGTATGAGCGCGTCGTCGCCGGTTAACCGCGATCCCGCGCGGAGCTTCTCCGCGATGGGCAACAGCTCCGGATCGCGAAGGCGGGACGATTCAAACGAAATGGGCAGCGGCATCTGGACGCACTCTGGAGAGGGGCGCAGCGCGACGAGCGCCGACCGTCTCTTACAAGATACTGCGACGACTACTTGCCGTGATAGCGCCGCACGGCGATTGAGACGTTATGTCCGCCAAATCCCGAGCTGTTCGACATCGCTACATCCACCGCGCGCGCACGTGGAACATTCGGCGTGTAGTCCAAATCGCATTCAGGATCTGGCGTGTGATAGTTGATCGTCGGAGGGATCATGCTATCACGTATCGCGAGCGTACACGCGATGAACTCCACCGAGCCGGC
>JANXUN010000207.1 GCA_025356185.1 Gemmatimonadaceae bacterium | reverse complement strand
CTTTGCTTCACGCAATGCCGCCAGCGTGTCTGCCGTCTCCCCGGATTGGCTGATGGCGACCAGCACCGTGCCCTCCTCCACAATCGGATTGCGATAGCGAAACTCACTGGCGTAGGTGCATTCGGTGGGTACTTTGGCGATGTCTTCCAGCATGTAATCGCCGATCAAACCCGCATGCCACGCCGTGCCCTGCCCTGTCAGCACAAATCGGCGGGCGCGCACCAGATCGCGGCCCATATCTGAAACACCCCCGAGTACGATCCGACCCTCGCGCACATCCACCCTGCCACGTAGACAATTCGCCACGGCCGTCGGTTGCTCAAAGATTTCCTTGAGCATGAAGTGCGGATAACCACCGCGCTCGATCTGCTCCAGATCCCACTCGATGCGCGACACGGGCTTATCCAGCAGCACCGCGTCCAAATCCAACACCTTATATCCGTCGCGCGTGATGACTGCGACGTCACCGTCATCGAGATACACGACATTGCGCGTGTGCGACAAAATCGCCGACGCATCGGATGCGATGTAGTACTCGCCGTCGCCGAGGCCGACCAGCAGCGGACTGCCTTTGCGCGCCGCTACAATTTTGTCTTTCTCGTGACTGCAGATCACGGCAATACCATACGTGCCGTCAACCTGACGCAGCGCTTCAATCACCGCCGCCTCGAGATTGCCCGCGTACGCGGCCTCAATCAAGTGCGCAAGCACTTCGGTGTCGGTGTCTGACGTAAACACAAAGCCTCTCGCTTCGAGTCCCGCTTTCAGCGTCGTCGCGTTTTCAATGATGCCGTTGTGCACGACAGCGATTGAACCATCGGTGCTCACATGTGGGTGCGCGTTGCCCGTCGTCGGCGGTCCGTGCGTCGCCCAACGTGTGTGACCGATGCCCAACGTACCATGCGGCGGACTCGCGTCGATGACCGCTTCAAGACGCGCGATTTTTCCCGCGGCCTTTCGCGTTTCGACACCTTTACCGTTCATGATCGCAACGCCCGCGGAATCATAGCCGCGATATTCGAGGCGCTTGAGTCCGTCGATCAGCAACGGCGTGGCGATTTTATTGCCAACGTATCCGACGATTCCGCACATGGGTGTGGTCTCTAAAGGGTCTTCAAACCCCGCCGGCCAGTTCGGCCAGCGGTTTGCGCGCCTGCGCTATGAGATGGCGCGCGTCTGCTTCGGTGGGTCCTTCGGCTATCACACGAACAATTGGCTCGGTACCCGACGGGCGTAGATGCACCCAGCGATCCGGCCAATCCAACCGCAGTCCGTCCTGCTCGTCGGCTCGCGCATCAGCAAAACTCGCGCGCAACGCGGCGTACACCGCGTCGAGCGCAACGTTCGGCTTGTCGAGTTTGTCTTTCACAATCACGTAACGCGGCTTGTCGGCCATCAGCGCGCTCAGCGGACGTCCTTCTTCAAGCATGAGTTGCAACATCAGCGCTGCACCGACTGGTGCGTCACGTCCTAAGTGCAATTCAGGGAGAATGACACCGCCATTGCCTTCGCCACCAATCGTCGCACCCGCGTCGCGCATGGCCATCGCCACGTTCACTTCTCCGACCTTCGCAAAGTGAAAGGGCACGCCCATTTCATCGGCGACATCAGACACGACCTTACTGGTTGACAGGTTCGTCACGACCGGACCGCGACGATGCCGCAGTACCGTACGCGCCGCGAACGCCAACGTGTAGTCTTCGCCAGGCGCGCGCCCGTCATCAAGCACTAATGCAAGTCGATCAACATCGGGATCCGTCGCGAAGCCGACATCGGCGCCAACGTTGCGCACCAGCGCTTCGAGTTCACCCAAGTTTTCAGCAACAGGTTCGGGCGGGCGATGAAAACGACCGTCTGTTTCCATGTTGATCGCAAAAACTTCGCAGCCAAGCGCTGTGAGCAGTTGCGGCATAATCACCGCGCCAGCACCGTGACAACAATCCAGCGCGACTTTAAACCGTTTTTCACGAATGCCTTCGACATCGAGAAAAGGCAGCGCGAGGACTTGCTCCAGGTGACGATCGACCGCGCCCGTGTCTTGCACAACTGTCCCCAGCTTATCCCACGTCGCACGCGGAACGCCGGCCTCCATCAGGGCGCGCATCTCGGCGCCTTCTTCGGCCGACAAAAACAGCCCGGACGGGCCGATAAACTTGAGGGCGTTCCACTCAATCGGATTGTGGCTGGCGGTGATGCCGAGTCCACCCGCGGCGTGATGATGCTCCACAGCCATCTGAATGGTCGGCGTCGGTGTCATGCCGATATCGATCACGGTACACCCAACCGACTCAAGCGCACCGAGTGCAATGCGGGTAAACATCGGACCCGAGACTCGACTGTCCCGACCAACAACAATTTTGCGATTGCCGCCGCGCGATGCCCACGCGCCAAAAGCCGCGGCAAAGGTTGCGACAATTTCGGGCGTCAGCCCATGCGCAACTCGTCCGCGAACTCCCGACACGCTCACCATCAACCCGTCAAATGCCATGCACTCCTCGTCAATGAAACGCGGCCAGTCCCGCTGCCACACCACTTGCACTCGCACTCACCCAACCCGCTCCGACCGCCGTCACGACTGCGGCCTGTAACCTAGGGCTCGCAACGGGTCGATCCAATGGTCCCAACGGGCGAGAAGAATTCGCGAACACGTGTCACCTAGGACTCACTTCTTCAGACGATTATACCGGTCAGCTGTTACAGGCGTGGCATAGGTCGGCACGCCCCAATATCCTCCCCTGCATGACCGACCCGCTTTCACTGGTAACCCTCGCGATCGCGGCGGGCGGCGGCACCGTAGACGGCATCGCGAGCACGCAACTCGTTGGCGCCGGAGTCACGTTGCTGCAGCGCGCCGCGCCGGTCGTGCGGGCCCTCTCCGGTCGTCGGGCCGCAATCCTGCTGCCGCCCTCGCCAGCGCTATTAATCGCGCTCTCGGCTGCAACCGGACGAGGCGCGCTCTACATCAATCCGATCGCAACGATCGAGCCAATCGCTACCCTGTTACATCAGGCAGAGGTAGGCCTCGTCTTTACGTGGGCACGATGGGTGGATCGCCTGCCGAGTGACTTTCCATTCGTGTTGCTTGATGATGCGCCAGCCTCCGCGCGCATCGTCACCAGCACGCTGGATCGCGTTGTAGATCTGGGAGCGCATTTCGGGCTCGCGCTTGAAGGCGATCGTGACGCCGAGGGGCTCGCTGAAGAATGGCTTGCGTCGGTTGACGACGACAACGCCACAACCCGAGACGACGACGGTCACTCGCTGCACTCGTGGTCACATTACGACGTACTCGTCGCCGCACGCGCACACAACGCGGCGCACACGGTGCGTTCCAGCGATATGCACACGGCGATTGCGGCACACTCCACCGTGGCGCAACTGATCGCAGCATTCGTCGCACCGTTACTCGCCGGCGGGCACGTGCACACCACCTCAACGCTACGCGACGATCTGTAGCGCAGTCGGTCGTTGAACGGTCCAGTCCGGGCGCGGAAAACTCTGCTGTGTAAGCGCACGTTCAAATGCGGACACACACGCCGGATCAAACTGCGTGCCTGAACAACGACGCAGTTCGGCGACGGCTTCATCGACGCTCATCCCCGAGCGGTACACGCGACCGCTCGTCATCGCGTCGAATGAATCCGCAACCGACGTGATTCGCGCTTCGAGAGGAATTTCATGTCCACGCAGCGCATCCGGCGTGCCGCGCCCGTCAAAGCGCTCGTGATGTGAGCGCACAATCGCGAGTGCGTTCGGCATGTCGCGCAGCAACGGTGCCAACAATCGCCAGCCAATCGTGGTGTGCTCCATCACGTGCGCGTACTCGTCGGTCGTAAGCGCGCCGTCTTTGTTGAGTATCGCCTCGCGCACACCGATTTTACCGAGATCGTGCAGTCGACTTCCGAGTTCAAGTTGATCGATGGTGTGAGCTGGCAAACTCAGCTCGCGCGCGATGGCGACCGCATACATCGACACGCGGGTAGAGTGTCCCCATGTGTACGCGTCTTTCACTTCCAGCGCGTCGGCCAACGATTGCAACGAAGCGAGAAACAATTCCTCGTATTTGCGCGCTTGCAACGACACACGCGTTTCAAGTTCATGGCGATACGTGCGGTTTTCCACCAACAACCGTCGACGTTCCAGCGCTTGCCGCACACGCGTACGCACCTCCGTCATCGGACACGGTTTGGTGATGTACTCCATTGCGCCCAACTCCAGGCAACGAATCGCAACCGTCTGGTCTGCGGCCTCGACGAGTACCACGATCGCGGTATCCGGCCAGCGGGTGCTTACCTCGTGCACGAACGCGAGGTCACTGCTGACGTCGCCGTGACACGTTCGGAACACCAGCGGTGCAGCGGTCAACGCCAGCTTCGCGAGGGCTTCGGCCGAAGAGCTCGCATCGTCGCACGCAAAACCGTCAGCTTCGAACTGCTCACGAAGCTGCGCGCGTCTTGCCACATCGTCATCGACGATGAGACAACGACGAGGAATCTCCAGCAAAAGTGGCGTCATTTTATGCGGCGGGTTTTGGATCCCACGGTTCATGACCGGACGACGGCGTACGCCGAGCTGCTCGCTGCGCGCTTCGCGGTCCGTTAGCTTCGCGAGGAGTTTCTCCCGACAGCCCCGTCTCCATTCCGTCCGCCCGCACAAGCCGAAGGCCATGACGCGCATTTTCGATGAAGACCTCGCGGGTGGCATGTCCACGCGCGCTATCCACGCCGGACAACGGCCGGATCCCCTGTCCGGCGCGATCATGACGCCGATCTACCAGACGTCGACCTACGTGCAGGACGGCATCGGACTGAACAAGGGATACGAATACGCTCGAGGAAAGAACCCGACGCGCCAAGCCCTCGAACGAAACGTCGCGACGCTCGAAGGGGGGCGTCACGGTTTCGCGTTCAGCAGCGGTATGGGGTGTCTCGACTCCATCATGAAGCTGTTCCGGGCCGGGGATCACATTGTCTGTGGCGAGAACGTGTACGGCGGGACCTTCAGGCTGTTCGATCGAATCCTGCGGCATATGGGTCTTTCTTTCTCATACGTAGACACGCGTGATCCGCAGGTTGTGTCCGACGCGATGACGCCCAATACCCGCGCCTTACTCGTCGAGACACCTACAAATCCGCTGATGTGGCTCACAGACATCGGCGCCATGAGCCAGATCGCAAAACGGCACAACGCCCTGCTGGTGGTCGACAACACCTTCGCTTCACCGGTGTTTCAACGACCACTCGAGATGGGTGCCGATATCGTCTGGCACTCCACGACGAAATACCTCAATGGTCATAGTGATATGATCGGCGGGATCGCGGTCGTTCTTGAGGACGATCTGGCCGATCGGTTGCAGTTCATTCTCAATGCCGCAGGCGCGGTTCCGGGCCCTTTTGATGCATGGCTGGCGCTGCGAGGGACCAAAACCCTGCCGCTGCGCATGAAGCAGCACGACGCCAATGGACGCGCGGTCGCGGCCTATTTGCTGGAGCGACTCGGCCCTGAACGGGTGATTTACCCCGGGTTGCCGCACCATCCGCAATACGAACTGGCTACGCGCCAGATGTCTGGTTACGGCGGGATGATGACGCTCGAACTCGGCAGCCAGGACAATGCGAACACGTTTTTGCAGCGGGTGCGGGTGTTTTCGTTAGCCGAGTCGCTGGGGGGTGTGGAATCGCTGACGAATCACCCGTACACGATGACTCATGGGTCGGTGCCGGCCGAGGTGAAGCACGCGATGGGTCTGACGAATGGGATGGTGCGGTTGTCGTGTGGGATCGAGGACGCTGAGGACCTGATCGGCGACTTAGAAGGAGCGCTAGTCGGTCTCTAGTGCAGTTCTCGACATCCGGCAACCTAGTAACCATTGGTTGCCGGTTATTGTTGCCGGGATCAGGTCACGCGAGCGCTGTGAGAGCGCGCAGACAAGGCAGTAGCAACGCTTTTTGGTTGGTACTGCCTTTTCGATTCGCTCTCGGAATTCTCGCTTGACCGGATCCCCGCAACTACAACTGGCAACCAATGGCTACCCGTTACCAGAGGTCGAAAAAAACCTTGGAACCTGCACGATCGCCCTGCGTACGGCTGATATAACTCGCCGGCCCCCCAACCCTGCCCTCCATGCCGCGCATTCCGCTGACGCAAATCTCCTCGGTCACCTGGGAGCACCCGGCCGACCGTGCTGCACTGAACGCGCTGCGCGCGCTGCCGGGATTCGACGAAGTGGTCCGAAAAATCGGCACCTACTTTGGCGAAGCGGGCATTCGCAATCTGTTTTTGGGCGACGCCGTTCTGATCGGGCCAACGCAGCGGCCCAAGCTGTACGCGCTGTATCGTGAAGCCCTCGAAGCGCTCGACTGGCCCAACAGCGGACAACCCGAGCCGCAGCTGTACGTCACGCAAACTCCGATCGTGAGCGCCGGCGCCGTTGGATTTGGCAATCCGTTTATCGTGATCAGTTCTGGCACACTCGAACTGCTTGAAGACGACGAGCAACGATTTGTGCTTGCGCACGAAATCGGACACATCATGGCGGGTCACACGACGTACCGCACGATTGCACTCATTGTGTTGTTCTTTGGCATGAGCGCGTTGCCATTACTCGCGTCCATTGCGCTGCTACCGTTTCAACTCGCATTACTCGAGTGGCACCGCAAATCAGAGCTGTCATCCGATCGCGCCGGCATGCTCGGCACACAAGATCCGCGCGCAAGTCTCATGACGTTTCTCAAGTTGGCGGGTGGTCATGCCAACGGCGACG
>JANXUN010000194.1 GCA_025356185.1 Gemmatimonadaceae bacterium | reverse complement strand
TCTTCGACCTCGACCGCTTCGACTTGCATGATGACGCCAGTGCCGTCAGCGAGTACCACCGTGATCGCAGTCTCGATGACGTGCATGCGTACCCACGCGCCGCGCAATTGGCGCAATGCGTCGTAGGTCTCGTCTGTTGCTTGGAATTTGTGCTGACGCATATGCGCCGATGGGAGAAGGGAGACCGGAGACCGGAGACCGGAGACGAACAACGAGACCGGAGACTCAAGACCGGAGACTCGAACCTCAACATCATGAACGTAAGGAAGGGAGACAATCGTCGGAATGTACACGACGCTAGCCTCCCTCAATTCCTTTTGTCTTCGGTCCTCGGTGTTCGGTCTTCAGTCTTCAGTCTTCAGTCTTCAGTCTTCAGTCTCCGGTCTCTCGTCTCTCGTCTCTCGTCTCTCGTCTCTCGTCTCTCGTCTCGCCGTTCGTCTCCCGTCTCCCGTCTCCCTTCTCCCGTCTCTCAGGCGATCCGCCTGAGCACGTACTCCCGCTGAAACGCAAACGTGCCACCGTCGGTGCGCGTCTCCTGCACAATGCGAATTTCGCCTGGGCGCATGGTCACGGTTTCACGAATGGTCGCCGGGCAATCATCGATACTGCCTTCGGCCTCAAGCACCAAACGCAGCGGCAGCGCAGGCGACGACTCGGTGCTGGGCTGCGCACCAAGGATGCGTACGTCGAAGTGCTGTGGCAGCGAGTCGGCCATCGCGCCCCACTGCGCGGCTGTCATCGACGTGTCGAAGAGCAGACGGTCGGTGTCAAACCACTCGCCACCGGAGTGATTGCTGGTGGTGAAATGCATCTCAAGTGCATCGGAGCCGGGGGTGGGCTGCACACGCACTTTCGTGCTCATCGTGACTCGGCGTGTGCTGTCCCGCCGATCGCGAACTTGAACAGTTCCCTGCCAGTGGCCCACCAATCCCGCATACACCGGGTCGCGTCGCGTAGTGGTCGTCACACCGTTGGTGCGAACGGTGGTCGCGGCCGCAATCACCAAGGAGGCGACGGCACACAGAGAGACCACACGTAGAGCTGGCAGACGCAGCATTGGACGACCTCCATCGGTCAGTGCGGAGTACAGCACCCATAAGACACCTCAGGCGTCGAAAAGGTTTAGTTGCTATACAGAGGTCCCAACCTTCGGTTCCGGCCCTTCGTCACCGATATTGCACAATGCACACAACCCACGGGTACGCCGCCTTCAGTGCCTCGACAGCTCTCGCGCCGTGGAGTTTTTCGCGTCGCGACACCGGCGCACGTGACGTTCGCATCGACATTCTGTTTTGCGGCATCTGTCATTCCGACTTGCACACCGTGCGTGGTGAATGGGGAGGCGTGCGCTATCCACTGGTGCCTGGGCACGAAATCGTCGGGCGAGTGACTGCCGTCGGCGTGGAGGTATCGCGATACGCTGTCGGAGACGTTGTCGGCGTCGGCTGCATCGTTGATAGCTGCCGCGAGTGTCCGAGCTGTTCGCGCGGATTGGAGCAGTACTGCGACGCCGGAATGACGGGCACGTACGACAGCATCGAAAAAGTAACTGGCTTGCCGACACAAGGCGGTTACTCGACAAATATTGTTGTTGATGAGCGCTACGTGCTGCGCATTCCAGCTGGCCTTGATCCCGCGCAGGCGGCGCCGTTGCTGTGCGCAGGAATCACGACCTTTTCACCACTCCGCCATTGGAACGTCGGACCGGGATCGCGCGTGGGTGTCGTCGGCATCGGCGGATTGGGACACATGGCGATCAAACTCGCGCGTGCGATGGGCGCACACGTCGTGGCGCTCACCACGTCGGGGGGCAAGGCGGACGACGCGCGGCGACTCGGTGCGCAGGAGGTGGTGCTGTCGACGGATCGCGTGGCGATGCGCGAGCATCGCGAGTCGCTTGATGTCATTCTTGATGCGGTCGGCGCGGCGCACAACATCGAAGCGGAGATGCGATTGCTTCGCTTAGACGGCGCGTTGGTGTTACTGGGTGTCTCGCCCGAAGCACACCCAATGCCGCGCGCGGGAACATTCATCAACAAACGGCGCACGCTCTCCGGTTCGCTCATTGGTGGTATTGCGGAAACGCAGGAGATGTTGGACTTCTGCGCACTGCACGGCATCGCCGCTGACATTGAACTCATTCGCGCTGAGCAGATCAACGACGCGTACGAGCGTATGCTCGTTGGCGACGTGCGGTATCGGTTTGTGATCGACGCGTCGACGATTGTACCGGCATGAGTGACGGCAACGGCAACTACAACAGCAACTGACTACCACGGATTCAAACGGATTTGTACGACATAAGAACGGATACAGCACTTTTTTCTTTTGGCGTATGCACCTTTGCCACAGCGCATCCGCAGCGAATTATTCCTATGACGTTCGGGCGGTTGCAGTATCTGTTGCTATGTCGTACAAATCCGTTTGAATCCGTGGTAGTCAGTTGCTGTTGTAGTTGTAGTTGTTACGTCGTGCGAATCTGACTGTATCCGTATGGTAGTCAGATACCGCTACGCACGCGCCAGCGCCTTCACCACCCACGACGTGCCGCGCGCATTCGTGACCGTCACCGCGTCCAACACGCGAAACGCCGCGTCAATCTCGGTCCACAAGGCCGTCGTGCGCGGTGTGACGTGCATTGATATCACCAGCACGCCGTCGGGTGCGAGAAGTTGCGCATAGCGTTGCGCACCGCGCAGTGGCTCGTGCAGATAGTACAAACTCTCATTGAACACGAGCACATCGAATTGATCGTGAGTCGTAAATTCATTGATGTCGGACACTGCGAATTGCACCGCCGGAGTTGCTGCGTGGCGCGACTGCGCGCGAGCGATCGGTTCCGCAAAGTCGACGCCCAGGTACGCGCCATACACACCACGCAGCTGCGCCAGCAGTACACCATCACCACACCCGATGTCCAACATCGCCCCGCCACGTTTGAGCGCGGCGACGTAGCCCGCGATCACCGCGTAATGCGCCATCTCGTCCAGGTCGCCCAGACGATCCCATACTCCCGCCGCATACTGCGTATTCCAGCGGCGTTCACGATCGATGCGCAACAGCCGCCGCACTGCACGCGCAATGCGCGCGCCAAGAGGAAGTGCCGAGGCTTCACGCAATCGCCGATGATCGCACGCGCGCTCCTACGGTTTCGTCAACGTGATCGTACCAGACGCGGGTCCGCCGGAGACAAACGTCACTGTAAAGTTGAGCAAGATTTGCGTCGCCGTGATCGTGCCCGATGCATCCCATCGTGAGATCGCCGCATTCGGAATGTTGACTCCGCTCGCAACGATGTTTCCAGCCACGCCCATCGAGCTGGTAATGGTGCCCATCGGTGTGACATCGCCTGTAAAGGACACACTGTTTGCACCGTACGCTCCGACCCGTGTGGTTGGCGCAACGCCACCACCGGAGCCAAGCACCGATCCGGTGGCGGACGCAGTCACTGTCGCGGTGCGTGTCACGGCATTGTTGCCGATGACCACTGTTCCCGTGCCCGTGCTGCCAAACGTCGTGTTCACCCACGTTCCGGTGTAGGTGCCGACGTACGGCGTTACATCGAGCATCGCCGTTCCGGTCGCAGAAAAAAGCACCGACAGCGCGTCGACGGTCACCTGCATTGTTTGCGTCCCGACGGTTGAAC
>JANXUN010000177.1 GCA_025356185.1 Gemmatimonadaceae bacterium | reverse complement strand
CCGGCAGAGACTGAAGAAGGGAGACCGGAGACCGGAGACGAACTGCGAGAAGGGTGACTGTAGACGAAAGACGGGAGACGGGAGACGAATCGAACCACTTTCGTCTCCCGTCTTTCGTCTTTCGTCTCGCGTCTTGCCGTTCGTCTCCCTTCTACCGTCTCCCTTCTCCCGTCACTCTTATTTCGCGACGTGTGTTCTCTCTAAAAACGTGCTGTCGCGACGTGGCCCTTCACGCGAGACCATGTAAATCGCGCCGCCGGGACCGAAGCCCACGATCTGACGCCCCGCTGGGAACTGCACGCGATGCGTGAGTTCGCCTTTACGATTAATCACGTCGTATACGAGCGGTGCGGTCGGCTGCATGAGCGCAGCGGGCAGTCCACCGCGACCGCCGCGTCCAGTCGAATCACCCGGTGCACCACCGCGACCCGTCGAGTCACCGCGTGCGCCACGACGCGTGCTATCACCTGGCGCACCGCCGCGGCCGCCACCAGGTCCGCCAAATCCACCACGTCCCCCACCGCCCTGCTGACCCATCTGCTGCGCGAGTTGCGCCGACAAATTCGATGTCGTCGGCAACACCCACAAATTACCCTCGTAGTCCGCGATCGACGAACCAGCTCGAATGGGGGGATAGTAGTCGGGCAACTTTTCTGGCGCGGTGACTTCAAAGTTCATCTGCACTCCACCGCGCCCGTTGTTGCCGCCCCCTGCTGCGTTTTGTGCGTTCTGGCGATCGAGCACGGCCTTGGCCATCGACTTGAGTGAATCCACCAACTTCACTTTGTCTTCGTCAGAAATGCGCTTCCAATCGAATGGCAAACGAGGCGATGCTTCATGCTTGCCATCTGACGTGTAATAGTCGACGTGATAGTCGAGCACGCGAATGACGGCAATCGTACCATCGTTCAACAGCGCCCAATCGTCACCTTGCGGCAGCGGATTGATCTTGTTGGTGATGCGCGTGCTCCCATCCTCGCCGCGCGTCATTGCCGTTTCGTTTTTCGGCACTTTGATCCACGCGACGCTGTCGGCTTTGCGGGTGTCAAAGTTCACGCGAACGATCGGCACGGAGTCAGGCTGATTTTGCGGATTGAAGCCGCGTCCACCGGGACCGCCGCCTCCACCGCCTCCACCGCCTCCACCGCCGCCCGGAGGGCCGCCGCCGGCGTCACCACCAGCGCCACCGCCACGTCCGGCTTGGGCGCCGCCCGGCGCACCACCTTGCGCACCGCCGCGATTGTTCGGCTGATTGTTGTTACCGCCGCGACCTGTATTGCCGGATCCAAACATCGCCGACATGTTCGGACCACCACCCACGTTGCCTTGGCGATACACGAGTTGGCCTTTGTTATCGAACGCGTACGAACCGAGATTCGTGTTCGACAACGTATTGATATCGTTGTTGCGCGGCGACGCCATGATGCGAACCAGCTTGCCCTGATTGTTGAGCACCACAAGCGCCGACGTGCTCGGATCCACGATCACCGACGAATCACCGGCGAACGACAACAGCCCTTGCGAACGCTGTGAGTACGTGAGCGGTGAACCCGCCGCGGTGTCAGCGATCACTTTGATGTCTTGCAGCTTGCTATCAAAGCGAACAAGCTGACGCTTGTTGTTGTCGTTGACGAACACGCTGCCGTCGGGCAACGCGCGCAGCGAACTGACGTTTCCGATCGGGCGCGCCGAACGCGCCTCGACTGGGGCGATCTGCTTGACCGTCACCTTGACGCTGCTTGAGTCTTGCTGCGCCTGCACGGACGTCGCGGCAGCGAGCAGTGCGCTCGCGCCAACTAATCCGGAATGCAGTAGTCGAGTCGTTGTAGTCATGTATTCCTTCCGAGAGAAACGAGCAAAATGGATGAGCACGAGGGAGGAGCGAGCCTGTGTCGCGCGTGGGTTAGCCACGATCACCTCAGCCTCCACGTCCGCCGCCACCACCGCCACGGCCACCACCGCCTCCCCCGCCACCACCGCCAGCACCACCGCCGCCACCCATCGTTCCCGAGCGAATACCAAGCAGCGTGCGCTTGTCGACAAATCCAGCCAGTTGCGTCGGCAGAATGCGGTACTGCGCATCGCTGAGCAACGAGCGCAAATCGGGCGCGATCTTGATGAGCAAGTCGACCGTCTGTTCACGCGCATGGCGGTACTTGTCGTACGCGGCGCCGTGATCGTACTTGTCCGGCAGCTCTGCCAAGAACTTCGCGACCGGCGCCCAGATCGAATCGGACTTGAGCACGTAGTGGAAATTGAGCGTGGCGAGGCTATCCGCCTGCCGGCGCGTAAGCTTGAGCGTATCGGACTGCTGCAGCAACTGCTGCATCGGATTGATCAACCCGACGTTGGCCGTGCCGCGCAATTGCTGCAGCGACGGCTTGTTGCCCGGGCTCGTACGACCGCGGTTGAGTTGCTGAATCAGCTGTTCCTGTTCACGCGCAGGTCCAAGATCGTATCGGAGCAGCGCGGTGATTGATGCCGGTGAGCGATTGCCGCTTTGTGAGACACGGGTCGAACCGAAACGCTGGTTCACATCGTACTTGAAGCTGTTGGTCGTTGGATCAAAGCCGCGCACGTACAACAAGCTCTGATCGGGCTGAATCGTCTGCCCCCATCCTTTCAACTTGCTCTCGCCGTGCAGCAGCTGATCCACTCCGCTGAGCGGATTGGCAATTTGGAACGATAGGTTCGCACGCTGAGGCAATCCGACGCGCAGCGAATTCACGGAAACGCTCAAGTTTGCGCTAAACGTCCACGGGCCTTCGCACGAGTTGCGCCCCGCCAGCTGTCCAAGCTGCGACTTGAGACACGCAACGGCTTCCTTCGTGCCGGTGTTGAGCAAATTCTGAATGCCCGCGTTCACCACGGCGTCACTGTTCTTGCTGGGATCAAAAATGAACGCGCGGTCGTTGCCGTAGCTATCGCCGTTCACGTCACCCTGCACGAGCGGCGTATAGAGCACACCGGAACGCACGCCGCCCGACCACGAGATGCGCATCGTGTTGAGCCAGTTGTAGCTCAACTGATACTGAATCTGATTGCGCGAGAAGTTTTGTCCTGTCGACCAAGTGCGTGACCGCGGATCGCCAACGGTGCTGTTAAAGCCCAAGAACTGTTCCCGCACGTCGGCCAACACGTACGCCAAGCTCCAGCTAAACCGTGAATTGAACGAAATCGGACGCAGGCTGATGGTGAGCTGCTTGCTTTCCGACTGCAAATTCGAGGTGGACTCACTCACGCGACCGAATGCGTCGACGACACGCGACCCGCGCCATGCGATCACACCGGTGGTGGGCACAATCGAACTCACCGGCGCATAAATCGGACGGTTGCCTTCGTTGGCCAGCACGAACGATTGCACGCCCGGGAAGTTGAGATCGGCAAAGCCCGACTGATTCAGATTGCGCGACCACGTACCGTCAACCGTTGCCGAAAAACGATTGTCGAGAATCGCACCACTCCATTGCAGGTTCGATCGCAGTGAACGCTGCGCCACATAGTCCGGTGAGAACAGATTGACGTTTGGCGCGCTGTTCGAGAACACCGTGCCGCCCGTTCCATCGGCACATGACGTCGGGATGCTTGCCACATTCGCCGCGTACTGCGTCCAATTGGGAATGGGCGTGGCGGCACCCAAGCAGGTCAGCGACTGGAGGCCCGACGGCAAGCCGGTGTTGTCAATCGCGTTCTGAATGAGGTTCACGTTTGGCGTATTTTGAAACACACCAAAACCGCCGCGCAACACGGCACGCGGTGCGCGCGCCATTCCGGGAACCAATGTGAGTTGATCGGCCTGTCCGTACGTCCAGGAGAATCCGAGGCGGGGACTCACATAGAAATGGTTTGGCGTCTCCGTGTTGTCGAGCTTGAACACACTCTCGATCGCGCTATTCGCCAGCGGACTCGTTTGGAACTTGTTCGCGTCGACGCGCACGCCGTACTGGACCTGCAAGTCACTGGTCGGACGCCACGCGTCGCCCAACGACATCGCGCCAACAAGTTGTGCGCCATTGCGGCGACGCGGTGACAGCTGACGTGTGAACGACGCCGGAATGTTCGCGGACAAGTCGGCGAGCGAGTTGTACGAGAACGAACCGAGCTCATTCGTGGTGAAGTCCTGACCGTACGTATCGCGACGCAACTCGGTAGTGAACTTCATGCGATGGCGATTGTCGTCGCTAAACCACGACATCGTATTGTTGCCGGCGAACGATGAATTGGCCGACGACGTATTCAAGTTCGTGCTGCCGGCATACGACAGCGTATGCACCGACGATGATCCATCGGGGAGCACCGAGTTGACACGAACGGAACCCGACGGCAGCGCTATGAATGGGTCGGACGCGTTTCTCGAGTACGTGTAGCCGAGCGTCGTTTCCGTGAACAAACCCCAAATGCCCAGCTGCCCGCTCTGACGCAGTTGGCCTGTGCCGCCCCACGACGAGCGCGTACCGTCGCGCGTCGGCGTCAGGAACGAGGTCGAACCCGCGGCGCCTGGCGACGTGCGATTCACATTGGCCGTGATCGTCGCGGTGTACGTGTTACCGCGCGTCGAGCTTTCCGGTACATAGTCAAAACTGGACAAGAACGAGCCGCGATCGTTCACGCGCTGACTGCTGTAGTCCGCAAGGCTGAACGGTGCGTTTTGCGAACCTAAGATGTTCAGCAAACGGGTGACAGAATCCGGCGCGACACCAATGGTCTCGAATCCCAATGCGCTGCTGTTCAGCAGTGTCTGTAAATCCTGCAGTCTGCGATCATACTGGAAG
>JANXUN010000170.1 GCA_025356185.1 Gemmatimonadaceae bacterium | reverse complement strand
CATTGAGTGAGGCCGCCGTCGTGATCACATCGTCCACGAGCACTATGTGCGACCCTCGCAACCGTGCGCGCGCCGACGAATTGGCCGCGAACGCATGTGCAACGTTGCCAGTCCTCTCAGACGGTGTCAACTGCACCTGCGAACGCGTATGTCGAGTTCGGTGGACGACATCGGTCCATACCGGTAACCCCCATTGCGGCGCAAGCGCTGACGCGAGCCGTTCGGCCTGATTGTACCCACGTTCTCGTAAACGAGTCGTCGAGAGCGGTAGTGGAACGAGGGCCTGTCGTTCACGCTCGACATCGGCGGGAAAGGAGAGGCGCGCCATCCGTCGAGCGAGCGGCGTTGCGACCGCACGCCATCCTGCGTACTTCAGCGCGTGTACGAGAGCGCCGCCGGTGCCGACATCCATTCGGCAGACCGAACGTGCTGCGCGCACAAATGCCGGCAACCGTTCGCACCAACGACATGGCGGAAGCGCATCCGGCGCGCCCGTTGCCGATGCGCCAGACGGCAAGGGTGCAGACGTCGAAAGGCGAGGATGTCCGCATCGAGCGCAGAGCGGATCGGCCAGCATCACGAGGCGCGCGAGACACGGGCCGCACACGATGCTATCGACGCCTGTGCGATGCAACTCGCGACAAATCGCGCACGCCGAAGGGAGTAATAACTGGGCAATGTCGCGCGCGAGGCGCTGCACCACGACGCGGGGTGCCTCGTGCCTCGGTTCTGGCGCCTGCATCATCTCGTCGCGCTAACCAAGGGCCTGTCGCAACGCAGCCCACATTACCGCGCGTGGAGCCGGCACGTCGAACCAGCATTCAAACGCTGCTGCGCCCTGCTCAAGAAGCATGTGCACACCATCTGCCGAGCGGTGTCCCGCCTCGCGACACGCGCGAATCCACGCCGTCTCGCCGCGTCGGTACACCAAATCCAACACCGCAGCTTGGGGCGCGAGCAGAGCGGGATCGACTGGCAACGCGTCGTCGTGCAGGCCCATGGGCGTCGCGTTTATGACGAACATCGCTCCGTCAATCGCCTCATGTGTATTCTCGCAAATCTGCGCCGGCACCCCCACGCGCTCAGACAACGCGTGCGCACGCGACGGCGAGCGAGCCGCGACGCGAATCGCGCCCGCCTCCAACATCTCGAGCGCCACAAGTATCCCTGCGGCAGATCCACCGGCGCCCAATACTGCGCAGGCGGCACCGGCGATTCCGCCGGGACAAATTTCACGAATCGCGCGCATGACGCCGACCACGTCCGTGTTATGACCGACGAGCGCGCCGTCTTCATGCCAAAACGTGTTCACCGCTCCGACGCGCTTCGCTAACGGCGTGCAGTGCGCGCGCGCGGCGACCGCTTCCTTATGCGGCACGGTGACGTTTCCGCCACACTGCTCGATCGCCAATCGCGCGAGCGTTTCACCGAGAAACGCGGGTGCGACGTCGAGTATTTCGTAGCGCTCGCTGCGATGCAGGTGACGCAGCGCGGCATTTTGAAATATCGGCGACAGCGAATGCGCAACTGGATGACCAAGTAGCACGATTCGATGCGGCGGATGACTCGCGACCGCACGCGTCTGTTCATGCGTCACAGGTCACCCGCCGCTTACAGTGTACGGCGCGTGCTGTCAGCGGCGATCCGATCGAGCGCCGAGCGAATTTCTTGCGTGAGTTCTCCGAACGTTGCACGATACACACTGAGGTCACCACCAAACGGATCACTGATCGGCCACGCGTTACCCGCGCCGCTGGAGAACTCCGTGAGCAGATGACTGCGTCCCGTACCACCGAGTGCCTCGGCGCGGTCGAGATGATGTGGACCCATGGTGAGGATCACGTCGCTCGCGGCAACGATTTCCGGAGATAGCTGTCGAGCACGATGCTCGGACAAATCGATGCCGTTCTCAAGCGCAACGAGTAACGACCCGTCCGACGCGGGCGCATCAGACCACGCACTCGTTCCAGCGCTCGACACCACGATGTCGTTCAATCCACGCTCACGCACAAGTCGCCGAGCAATGGCCTCGGCGAGCGGGCTGCGACAGGTGTTGCCGGTGCACACGAAAAGGAGGTGCATGCGCTCAGGTATCTCCGACAAGATCAGGCACGCAATCGCGCAGGACTGCAGCCGACAACACGCCCGGGCGAATGACGCGCGGTCGTCGACCTGTGCAATCTAGTACCGTCGAGGGTCGCGACGGAGAGAGCCGCCCGCCGTCGAGTACATGCAATACTCCGCGATGAATCGCGTCGGGCCACTGTTCGATAATTTCTGCAGCGGTCATAGCTGGTGGAACACCCGGACGATTTGCGCTGGTGCTGGTGATTGGTTCACCATATGCTGCAAGCAATCGACGCAGCCCTTCGTGCGGCGTGAGTCGTACCGCAACGCCCCCCTCTGGGCCTCGCAAGCGGGCCGGAACCCGTCCTTCGCCACCACGCAACACCAACGTGAGCGGGCCAGGCCAAAAGCGTGCTGCGAGGTGTGCCGCATACGTTGGCAAATGCAAATCCAAGCGCGCGATTTGCGAGGAGTCACCGATCAGCAACAGAAACGGTTTCGACGGTGGTCGCCCTTTTAAGCGAACGAGCGCTTCAACTGATTCCTGATCGACAGCAGTACCAAAGCCGTAGACGGTCTCGGTGGGATACGCGAGCACGCGTCGATTGACCAGGTGATCGATAATGCCGCGCAGCGCCGCATCGATTTCGGCCGGTGACCAGAACGGAACGGACATCGATGCCAGGCTCATTGCGCTGTGCTCACTCGTCCCGAAGGCCGCTTAACGCTTCGGCGCGCGCAAAGTCTGACTCGGTCGTAATTTTGAGCGCGCGCTCACTGCCCTGCACGACGACGACGGGCATGCCCAATCGTTCGAGTAACGCCGCATCATCGGTCGCAGCTACGCCGTCTCGTCGAGCAGCAATATGCGCGCGTTCTAATAATTCACGCGGAAACGCTTGCGGTGTTTGGGCGCGCCAGAGCATTGCACGATCGACGGTTCGTACAATGCGACCATCCGCATCGACTTGTTTCAACGTGTCGACGACCGGTAGTGCAGCAATTGCACCGTGACCCTTGCGCGCTTCACGAATCACGCGATCGATCGTTCCGTCGGTGACGAGCGGGCGCGCGGCGTCATGAACGACCGCGATCGAGACACTCTCCGGCAAATCTTCAAGACCGCTCACGACGCTCTCGTGTCGCGCCGTTCCGCCCGTGCTCACCAGCAACCGATCAACGTCGCATTGAAAGAGCCAAGGCGGCGGATCGGCCGCGTACGCTTTGGGCAGCACGACAACCACGATGGCAACGTCCGCGCGCGCCATGAACGTTTGCACGCTGTGCAGCAGCACTGGCTTGCCTGCGACCCAGCGAAACTGTTTCAGCTCGCCGTCGCCAACGCGCGAGCCGGAGCCGCCAGCGACAATCACCACGCCGACGTCGCGCACCACGCGCGAGGTCAGGGCTATTTGCGATTCGTCGCCGCGTGATCGCGCGGGGGATGGAAGCGGAATATCACGCGATGGACGCGGCACGTCGGTTTCTGACATGGGCGCTATGTTCCCGGCTCTTTTCCAACCGTCCGCTGCAGTACATCGCGCAGCGTGCGTACGCCAATCACCTGCATGCCTGGTGGAACGCGACGCGGTACCGCGCGATCCGACATGAACGCCTGCGTCATTCCTAACTTCGCCGCCTCGGCGAGCCGACGTTCTGCTTGCGATACCGGTCG
>JANXUN010000167.1 GCA_025356185.1 Gemmatimonadaceae bacterium | reverse complement strand
CCCGCAAGCCGACGCGCATGCAGCGTGCCGGTGCGTGCCTTGGTAATGAGCTTCTCGACGAAAGGACGCAGCTCTTTGGCTTTGGCCTCGGTCGTTTCAATCGCGCCCTGCTCGATGAGCGAGGTGGCGAGATTGCGCAGCAGCGCGAGGCGCTGCTCACTGGTCCGCCGGAGCTGGCGGTTGGCCTTACGGTGACGCATGGAACCTATTCCTCCTCGTCGTCGTCATCGGGCGCATTTTCGGCCGCGCGGCTTGGCGCGGTGCCCATGTCAAGAATGCGGACACCGTCCACACCCTCTTCATAACGCATTCCGAAGTTGAGCCCTTCCTTCTCGAGCAGCGCGGCGATTTCCTGCAGGGACTTCTTACCGAAGTTTTTCACCTGAAGGATTTGCGCCTCGGTCTGACGAACCAGATCGCCGAGCGAGCGGATGTTGGAATTCTTGAGTGAATTGACCGAACGAACCGAGAGTTCGAGATCGTCGATCGGGGTGCGGAACAGTTCGGCCAAACGCAACGCATCGCTGTTAGCGCCGTCGCCGGCTGCACCAGGCTGCGCTGAAGCGGACGAACCGAAACCTACGAAATACTGGAAGTGCGTCTGTGCGAGTGCCGCGGCATAGCTGACCGCTTCTTCCGGCGACATCGTGCCGTTGGTCTCGACCGTCAACGTGAGCCGATCGTAGTCGGTACGCTGTCCAACGCGCGTTTCGGCAACAGTAAAGTTGGCGCGACGCACTGGGCTATAGATCGCATCGATGCGCACGACATCGACCGGCAAGTTCTTGTCGGACGGATGTGAATCGCTTTCGATGTAGCCACGACCCTTGTTCACGTAGAGCTCAACGTTGAAATCGCGCTCGTCGGTGATCGTGAACAGATGATGTGACGGATCAACGACGCGTGCACCGCCGACTGCACCGATTTGAATATCCGCTGCGGTCACGACACCAGGTCCCGACTTCGAGATACGCAACACGGCCTGTTCGACTTCGTCGGGCAGCGCGAGGGTAAGCGTCTTGAGGTTGCCGATGATTTGATGCACGTCTTCGACAACACCACCGATGGTTTGATGCTCGTGCACCACGCCATCAATGCGAAATGCCCACACCGCTGAACCGCGCAGCGACGACAACAGCAGTCGACGCATCGCGTTGCCGAGCGTGTGTCCAAATCCGCGTTCCAACGGCTGTAAGCGGAACTCGGCCAAGTTTGGCGTGTCATCGCGCTTTGTCGCTTCGACAAGCTGCGGACGGACCAGCCCTGAGAGATCGATCGTGTTTGCCATGGTTGCTTTTTGTTAAGTGATCACGTGATGTCGAAATGACTTCACGACGCGCTGCCTCGCCCCGCCGCGTGGCAGCCCCGTAGGGGAGTGCGGGTCCCGATCATGCGGTTCTGCGGTACTGCGACCAACAGATTTAGGTTTTGAGTTTTGGGTCTGCGTTTAGGGTTCTGAGTGACCGACAACTCAAAACCCAAACCCACAACGCATCACCTAAAGTTTTTACTTGGAGTACAGTTCGACGACGAGCTGTTCCTGCGCCGCCAACGGAATCGCCGAACGAACCGGCTTCTCCAACACGCGACCGCTGAACGACTCTTTATCGACGGCAATCCACGAGAGCGATGCACCGCGTCCGCTCTGTTCCATCGCCGACATCACGAGGACGAGTTCACGCGACGACTGCTTGACGCGCACTTCTTCACCCGGGCGCACTTGATACGACGGAATGTCGAGCAAGCGACCCTTCACTTCGATGTGGCGGTGACGGATGAGCTGACGTGCCGCCTTGCGGCTTGGCGCGAAGCCCATGCGGTACACCACGTTATCGAGGCGCGTTTCGAGTGCCGCCAACAGGTTGTGACCCGCGATACCCACTTGGGATGCCACGCGATCAAACGTGTTGCGGAACTGCTTTTCCGAGATGCCATAGATGCGCTTGATCTTTTGCTTCTCGCGCAGCTGCTTGGCGTACTCCGACATTTTCTTGCGACGGGCCGTGGCCTGACCATGTTGGCCTGGCGCGTACGGGCGACGCTCGACGGGGCACTTTTCCGTAAAGCACTTGGTGCCTTTGAGGAACAGCTTGGTGCCTTCGCGGCGACACTGACGGCAGCTGGGTCCAGTATAACGAGCCATGGTTAGACCCTCCGACGCTTAGGCGGACGGCAGCCGTTGTGCGGAATCGGCGTGACGTCGCGAATGGACTTGACGGTAAGTCCCGCAGCAGCGAGCGCCTGAATGGCTGACTCGCGACCGCTGCCAGGACCCTGCACGCGGACATGCACGCGACGCACACCGAGCGTGAGCGCTTCGCGCGCGCACTGCTCGGATGCAACGGTCGCGGCGAACGGCGTCGACTTCTTCGATCCCTTGAAGCCAGCCTTGCCCGACGAACCCCACGACACCGCGTTGCCATGCATATCGGTGATCGTGATCGTCGTGTTGTTGAACGTGGCGCTGACGTGGGCGATGCCTTCTGCCTCGACGACGCGCTTGGTTTTCTTTGCGGTAGCCATGGTTTACTTGGTCACCTTCTTCTTGCCCGCGATAGCGCGGCGCGGCCCCTTCTTGGTGCGCGCGTTGGTGTGCGTCCGCTGACCACGAACCGGCAACCCACGGCGATGACGCGTGCCGCGATAAGAGCCGATATCCATGAGGCGCTTGATGTTCATCGCGACT
>JANXUN010000163.1 GCA_025356185.1 Gemmatimonadaceae bacterium | reverse complement strand
GTAAAATTTGTGGATCACATGCGGCTGGCCGAGTGAACCGACGCCAAAGACAAAGAAAAACGAAATCGCCGCGACGGGTCCAATCGTTCCCCATGGGCCGAGATACTTCGCATCTGCTTGCATGATGGTCTGCGAGAGATGGTCCATTCCGCCGCCCGATTTAAGCGCAAAGAAAAAGACCACGGCCGACGCAATGGCCATAACAGAGCCCTGGAACACATCCGTGTAGATGCCAGCCAGAATGCCGCCGGCCACGGAGTACGTGAGAATGATCGCCGTACCTATCCAGATGCCCGCACCAAGACCCGTGCCGAAGATCGCGTCAATCACGAGCCCCAACGCGAGCAGATTCGTCGCCATGTAACCCACCACGGCGATCAGGATCCCAACGGCCGACAACCCCTGCGCCGCACGCGAGCGATAACGCGCTCCAATCGCATCGGGAACGGTGATCAACCCGCGCACTTCCCCGAGCAGGCGCATCTTCTTCGCCAGCACCCACGCACCGAGCGCATTGGAGATCGCACCCGGCAGAATAATGAAGACGGCGCCGATGCCGATCGTGTACACAAGACCCGGACCACCGATGAACGCGAACCCTGACAGTGTCGCCGCCATCTTGGCGATCGCCAGTGTCCATAGGCCTATGCCCGCACCGGCCACAAAGAAATCGTTCGCGTTCTTGGTCCGTCGGGTGGCCCACGTCGCGATGACCGCGACGATGGCGAAATACACGAGCGCGACGCCGACAATCTTTGGCTGCGTCAACGTCGGGAGCGACGACTGAAGCAGCGCGATCACAGTTCCGTTCCAGCGCGGCGTACGAACTCGGCGTGTGCCGCACGGACACGTTCGAGATCGCCGTCGCTCAGCGTGTTTGAATCGAACGTGAGCGCATAGCTAAACGGAAGAATGAAGATCGGCACCACGCCCACACCGTACAGCACGATCGCCGTGCGCAACGGAAGTCCCAGTAATAGCGCTCCGCCAACACCCTCGTTCGCGGGCAACGCCAGCGCCGCAACGAATGCGCCGGCACAGAGCAGGAACATTCCGACAAATGTCAGCACCAAGGTGCACGGGAGTGAACCCCGCCGCATAGCCCCGAGCGCCATCAGCGACATCAAAGCACCATTCGTGCCGATGGCAAGGCACCACGGCGACCACGAGGGCTCACCGCCCGGGAAAAACGCTCCGGCGTAACCGATGCCGACCGTTACGCACGAAACGATTACGAGTGTAAGCACCAGGCGTTTCATCGGTCGACCGGTCCGGTATAGAAAGAATCAAGGAGGTGACCATACCGCTCTGCCACATCCTTGCGGCGCAGCTTGAGTGTCGGCGTCAACTCGCCACCTTCTACGGACGGCTCACTCCCGAGCAACATCCACTCACGCACCTGCTCAGGGCGCGACAAGTTGGCATTGACGCGTTCCACTGACTGCCGTACGGCGTCGCGAATCTCATCGCGCAGAAGGAGCTGCTCAATGTCGCCCTCCGTGCCGTGTTCCCGGGCCCACGCCTCAGCCGCCGGTCGCCCGAGCCACAAGAGCGCCGAGATAAACTTGCGTCCTTCGCCATACAGCATCGCATGTGAAATCCACAGACCGTCCGTGAGTGCGGATTCGATTGGTAGCGGGGCGATCTTTTTTCCGGTAGAGAGCGCGATCAACTCTTTCTTGCGACCACTGATTACGAGTTGTCCATGCTCAGCGATCTTGCCGAGATCACCCGTGTACAGCCAATCGCCATCTGCCGTGAATGCAGCGCGTGTCTCTTCCGGCTGGCCATAGTACCCGCTAAAAGTCAGGGCGCTGCGACGGATAAGGACCTCACCGTCAGTGGCGATCCGCAATTCCGTCCCCGGCATCGGCCAGCCTACAGAGTCGAATCCGTAACGCTCAGGCCGGTGAAATGCGACGCACAGATGCTCGGTCTGGCCGTACGCCCCCAGCACCACGATTCCGTTCGCCTCCAAATGTTGAGCGACCACGCTCGGCAACGCCGCCCCACCGGAAGTCGCGATGCGAAGCTTGCCGCCGAAGTGTCGGCGCACGATGGCGCGGCGATCGGCGTCATTCACCTGATCCGATTCCGCGATCCGCAGCGCCTCAGACACTTTCTCGTAGAACCGCGGCAAACCGCCAAACAGCGTGGGCTCGAACGTGCGCGCAGCATCCCATAGCTCGGCGATATCGGTCACGACCATCGCCGACATCCCGACGATGATCCGTGTGTACAGCCCGAACATCCGTTCGCCAGCATGCGAGAATGGCAGGAACGACAAGCTAGTGTCGGCGACCGTGAGGCCGAGCGTCGCCTGCGTGGACGCCGCTGACGCGCGCAAACATTCGAGTGAAATGCACGCGCCTTTCGGGCGGCCAGTAGAGCCAGAGGTGTAGATCATCACTGCGATGTCGTCGTCCCGCGATTGCCGCGCTGCAGTCTCGAGGGCACCCGCCACCTCATCGTTGGCAAGTGCCTGCGCGCCAGAAGCGAGCCAGTCGTTCCACGATACAACGCCCGGCGCCTCACCTTCCAGCGCGACGATATGCGTGAGCCGCGGCAACTGATTGCGCGATGCGAGTACTTTCGCCAATTGCTCGCGTGTGTCAACGACGATCAGGCGCGCCTCGCAGTCGGCCAGCATTTCGATTACCTGACTCGGCGCGCTCGTTGGGTAGACACCAACGCTGATCACACCGGCGAGCAACGCACCGACATCGGCAATCGGCCAGAGCGGCCGGTTTGACGCGAGCACCGCGACGCGCTCACCGCGCGTTACACCACCGGCAATGAGAGCGGCGGCGAATTGCCGAGATGCATCGTGCCATTCCCGCCACGTGTATTGCTCTCCGTGCAAGGTGCACATCGCCATCGTGTCACCGTGCGTCGTGGCGAGCGCGCGAAAGCGGTCGAGCACGCGGGGCGTCACCGGAATCGGAGTCGCCGTCACGCGCCCGCCCGCCACGTCATCGCGACAGATCCCATCGCCAGCCCGGCACCGGAACCCGTGAAAACAATCAGTTGCCCGTCGCGCACCTTTCCCGATCGCACCGCATCGTCGAGCGCCATCGGCAGGCAAGCCGAACCGGTGTAGCCCCATTTGTGCATCACCGTGTGGGCCTTCCCCATAGGCTCTCCCAAACGTTCCATCACGACTTTGATGGTCGAGAGATTCACTTGGGTCCACAGCCAATGGTCAACGTCGGCGGTCGATCGACCCACGCGGTCGAGGACGCCGCGCACAATCCGCGGCCATCCCTCTTCGTTGACTGCTGCGGGATACTTGTGCACGAATCGCAGGTGATTGCGGTATCCGTTGGCGAGCACATCGGTGGTGATTGGCTCGCGTGTGCCGCCGGCAAACACTCCCATGCCTTCGCACAGCGTGCCGTCGGCGTAAAGTTCGCTCGCCAAGATCCCTGGTTCCGCCGACAGTTCCACCACGGCGGCGCCAGCACCGTCAGCAAAAATCGTGCAGGTTTTTTTATCGTTCCAATCGAGAAACTTCGACATCGCGTACGCACCCACCACCAGCACACAACGGTAGCGTTCGTCCGCGCGGATGAACTTCCACGCCGTATCGAGCGCCGTCACGAAACCGGCGCATCCGGCATTGAGATCGAACGTACCGCATGATGTTCGGAGCCCGAGCCGCCCGTGCACCACACTCGCCGTTGGTGGCGACACATATTCTGGAGTATCGGTCGCAATGATCAACAGGTCTACATCGTGCGGATTCCGGCCTGCAGCTTCGAGCGCCCGCAGCGCGGCGGCAACCGCGAGGCCGGCGGTGCTCTCATTTGGCCCGCAAATATGACGCTCCATAATCCCGAGTGTTCCGCGCACAAACGGGTCGATATCTTCGCCGAGCATTGCCGACAGCTCTGTGTTGGAAACAATGCGCTCGGGAACTGCTGAGCCGGTCCCGGCAATGATGGCGTGATGCGCCGTGCTCATCGCTCACCGCCAGCGGGATTGATGGCTGGACCGGTCGTGCCGCGAACCACCAATCGTACGGGCAAGAGCTGGGTTACCGGTGGCATCGGATCTTCCTGCTCGAGCTGCCGCAGGAGCAGTCGCACCGCGCGCGCGCCGAGTTCGCTTTGAGGCACTGCGATAGTCGACAGCTCCGGGGCGACGAGCGTTCCGATTTCGATGTCGTCGCAACCGAGCAACGAGATGTCACGCGGCAACTGCGCACCGGCGGCACCGCAGGCTTTGTGCGCGCCCAGAGCGATTAAGTCGTTTGCGCAGAACAGTGCCGTCGGAGGCTCGGGCATCCTGAGCAGTGTCCGCATAGCAGAAAATCCATCTGCGATCGTTGCATTGGCGCGTCGCAACAGTTCCGACGGCATTCCGACTCCGGCGGCGCGAAGCGTTTGGACGAATCCGCGTTCGCGAAAGCGGTACGCGGGAATCGCATTCGCCGGACCGATGAATGCGATGCGCTTATGGCCGAGCGAGAGGAGGTGTTCCGCCGCGATCTGACCAGCCATCAGCGAATCGCCGGCAACGGTCGAGTAGCGATCGGAAGGCTGGTTGATCAACACGACATTGAGGTCATCGAGCGCACGTGGCGGCAGTGTGCTTGCTGCAATCCCCGCCAGGATGACGCCATCGATCTGGCGGTCGCGCAGCGCTTCGAGGTGCTGGACAACATCCACTTGTCGGGATTCACTGATGAGCACTGCATAGCCGGCTTCCGAAGCGACGCGTTCGGCACCGGACAAGACACTTACATAGAAGGGGTTGTCGAAGCCCGGAACGATGACCCCAATGGCAAAAGATCGGCGGTTTGCCAACCCTTGAGCGAGGCGGTTTGGGCGATACCCGATCTCCTCGGCAATCCGCAAAACGCGCTGTCGCGTCTCTGGCGCAATCCGAGCTTTCGGATTGCGCGACAGGATAAGCGAGACGGTGGGTTGTGACACCCCCGCCAGCCTCGCGACCTCGGTAGCCGTGATTCGATGTTTGCTAATACGCATAATCGGTGTGATAATAGGCATTGGCGCTGCTTCGGTGTCAAGGCTTCACTACAGCTCCAACCAAAGATTTGGCCTAAAATCGTTCTTTTTCCCGGGATCCATCAATGCCACTGCTTCGGACATCATCCACCGAATTGCACTACGAGGTTGCCGGCACGGGCGAGCCGATTCTCCTGCTACATGGCCTTGGTTCGAGCACCATCGACTGGCAATTGGCGATGGACCATTTCGCCCGGACCCACAAAGTGATTGCCATCGACTTTCGGGGGAGCGGCCTCTCGCGCGACCTGCGGCGGCCCAATGGGCCGTTCAACGTTGGTCAGTTTACCGAAGACGCGAGGGCCGTTCTCGAGCACCTCGGCGCGGTGCCTGCACATATTGTTGGGCTGTCGCTCGGTGGCGTAGTCGCGTTCAATCTCGCCGTTGAGGCACCGCAGTTCGTCCGGACACTCACCATCGTGAATAGCGCTCCCGGCATGATCGTGTCCGGTGGCGCCGCACGGTCAATCATCCTGCTCCGGCGCGTGGTCGCTTGGATATTCGGGCCGCGCGGAATGGCGAAGCTACTCGCGCCGAAACTTTTCCCGAGGCCTGAGCACGAATCGCTGCGAGGCACATTCATTGAGCGGATGGCCCGCAACCGTCGCGGCCCGTATGCCGCCAGTCAGATTGCCGCAATCAGTTGGTCCGTACGCGATCGCGTGGGCGAGATCGACGCACCAACTCTCGTGATCTCCGCCGAACACGACTATCCGTTCCTTGCCAACAAACAGGCCTGGGCACGTGAAATGAAGGATGCTGAATACGTCGAGATCCCCGATACACACCACGCATTGCCGCTGGAAGCGCCCGGTGTATTCCACGCGACACTCGCCGCATTTCTTGCGAAGCATCGCACACCCGCAGGAGACTGATATGTCGGAACTCGCGGCTCTGCTCCCCCGCAACGGGCGCTATCGACCTGACCACATCGGCGTCGTTTTCGAACACGAGCGCTTCACCTGGCGCGCCTTTGACAGCCGGGTAAACCGAATCGCAAATGCCTTGCTTGGCCTCGGGCTTGTGAAGGGCGACGCCGTCGCGCTCTTGCTGCCCAATTGTGTGGAGTTGATGGAGCTGTATTGGGTGGCCGCGAAGACGGGAATCGTCGTGGTGCCCCTCTCACCGCTGTTGCGAGGCGTGGGGTTGCTGACCCTCGTTCGAGACTCCGGTGCGTCCGCGATCGTCGCAACGTTTGAATTGAAACCGCTGCTCGAC
>JANXUN010000155.1 GCA_025356185.1 Gemmatimonadaceae bacterium | reverse complement strand
CTCGAGCAGCTGGTCTGCCTCCGAGCGCATGTGCGTGATGTAGATACCGCCGGCATTGCGTACGACCTTCGCGATTTCGACAAGCTCTGGCGTCTTCGCGAAGGTGCTGGGCGGATAGATAAGCGCGGTTGAGAATCCGAGCGCGCCATCCTGCATCGCGCGCGCCGCAGCACCCTTCATTGCCTCAAGCGCGGCCGACGGCGGCGCACCTTCTGCGAGCGCCATGCCGTATTCGCGAAGCGTGCTTCCACCGACAAACGCGCCCACATTCACACTCGCGCCGCGCGTCTCGATCACACGAAACATTTCGGCGAAGCCATGCGGCGTTGCGAACAGCGGTAGCAGACGCCGCGACAGCGTATCGGCTGGATCGAGTGCGGCCAATGAACGCTGCAACATCTCCGCGCTTAATGGCGCCGGCGTTCCACCCTCACCGAACACTTCGGTCGTGACGCCCTGCGTGACTTTCCCCACGACACGCGAGTCGCCACGCAGGAATGCGTTCGTCGAGCCGCTCTGGATATCGATAAATCCCGGTGCGACCACCATGCCGGCGGCATCAATCCGCTGTTGCGTTTGCGCACCGCGCAGCATCCCGCGCGTTGTCACCACGCTGATGCGCTTGCCCGTAATGCCAACGTCGCCATAAAACCACGCGGCACCGGTACCGTCGACGACGCGACCATTTTCGATCACGATATCGAACGATTGCGCTGCGGTCGTCGCGGTTCGCGAAGGCGCGCGTCCCGCGCAGCCCAGCGTGCACGCGATGAGGGCAGAGACGAGACCACGTTTCATGTATGCGTCCGCAAAAGAGGAAGTTGTCTGGGCAAGCAGGCGAGAATTCGAGCGGACGATAGTGTCAGTGCGAGTTTCGAAGTTGCGCGCTGGGCGTGACTCGCATGACTCACGGCGTTCGTCCAGCCACGCGTCCCGTAACTCGCACCCACATCACGCGTCCCGCCGAGTCTCGCACAAATTCCACGGCTTGTCCTAGATCGGCGCCATCGAGCACAATGGCATGATCAGCTCCAAAAAATGCGAGTCGCATTTCCGGTCCCGGTTGTCCAGTCGTCGGCCGCGTCTGCAAGGCAAGGCCGGATGCGTCTGCGCGCACAACGACAGTGTTGAACGGTCGCGCATAGGTGCCGGTGTATTCCGCGAGCGGTGGTTGTTTGGCAATCGGCGTTGCCGTTGGCAGCGTTTCGAGAACGCCCCGATGTGCGATGGCTTGATTAGGTGCGTAGGTGGCGCCCAAGTACGAGCGCAGCGCTTCACGCTCCACATCCTGAATCACGCGCCAGCCAACATTTGAGTTGGTGAGAATCGCGATCGCGAAGTTTTGGTCGGGCGCAAGTTCAATGAGCAGATTGTGTCCGCTTAGCGTGCCGCCGTGTGAAGCGGTGCGCACATTGCCAACAGTACGCAGATGCCAACTCAAGCCGATGTCGTCGTCGGTGCTTTGTTTGTGCGCTTGCGCGGTGCGCATGCGTTCCAACGTTTCGCGCGACAATATGCGCGCGCCGCTCTGCGACGTTCCGTCGCCTAAGTGAAATCGCGCATACGTCATCAGGTCGGTCATGCATAAACCAACGCCGCCTGCCGTGACGCCCGTGGACGGCACGAAGGGACGTTGCAGAGTCGGCACGCCGTTTCGCGTGATGTGGCCCGCGGCAAAGCGTTGCACAATGAAATCGCCTGCTGTGGTTCCGGCATGTTCAAGGCCGAGCGGTCGAAACACGAGGTCGCGAATGGCGTCGTTGATCGATTGCCCCGTCACTGCCTCGATCACGCGGCCATCGATGCTGAACCCCGCGTTGTTGTAGCTCCACGCTGCGGCCGGTGGTGCGACTTGCATCACACCGGACATTGTCGACACAAAATTGCGAAGCGTCTCGCTGCCGCGGTCAGGTCCCGATACTTGCCCTTCCCATCCGCCAAGGTGCGTGAGCAGGTGCCAGACCGTCACGGTGCGCGCGACTGTTGTATCGCGCAGCACGAAGTCGGGCAGATACGTTCGCACCGGCGCTCGCAGATCGACCTTGCCTTGCTCGACGAGTCGCATGGTGGCGGTGGCGGCGAACGTCTTGGAGATCGATGCGATCGGGAAGACCGTGTGCGGCGTTATGGGCAGCGGGTCCTCGATGTTCGTAACTCCGACGCCGCGAATGGAAACAACGCCGTTGTGTATGATTCCGATTGAGACTCCGGGCACACCATACGCCTTCATTTTCGCTTCGGCTAAGCTCACGAGCGCGTCGAACCGGGGGTCGGGTGCGGGGGCCGCTTGCGGGCGCAGCGCGCGTGGAGCAACGAGCGAGGCGGCGATCAGTGTAGTGCTGAGCGCGTGCGCGAAGCGACGTGTCATCGCAGAAATCACTCGAAAGTCCTCGTTGAGAGTACGGCAAACGAGTGCACACGACATCGTCTGCTGGGGAAGGGATTTGCACACGCGGATGCGAGAGTATACGGCATGCACGCAGTCGGCGAAATGAACTTCGATAATGGACGTAAGATAAGAAGCGAGATATAGTTAAAATTCCTTGGTCGTATCTCTGACCCACCTCGTCAATTGGAGCTGGAGCCCGTGATGCCTAACGTGCCCTCCGACGCAGTGCGTGCGGCTTCGACCAGCCCGCCCAGCGATAGCGCAATGGCAAAGCTTATGACCACGGCTCGGTGGATCGAGGTTGCGCGAATCGTCGGCGTTGGCGTCGTCGTGCTGCTGTACAGAAGTGGCATCGTAGCGCTGCCGGTGCTCATTGGCGCAGTCGTGATCGGCCTCTATCCGTTAGCGAAGGTCGCACTCCTGGATCTTGTTCGCGAGCGAAAGATCGGCACCGAGGTCTTCGTCACTATCGCGACGGTCATCGCGATGCTCGGACGTGAGTACATCGCCGGAGCTGTGCTCATGGTGATCATCCTCATCGCCGAGTTCATTGCGGAACTCAATACCGAGCGCGCGCGAGCGTCGATTAAGGCGCTGATCGGAAGCGTGCCGCAGACGGCGTTGGTGCGGCGGGACGGCGGTGACGTTCAAGTTCCGCTCCCGGAAGTTCGACTAGGCGAAATCGTATTGGTGCGAGCGGGCGAAAAAATTCCAGTCGACGGCATCGTTCGGTCGGGCGAAGCGTCTGTCAATCAGGCGCCCATTACCGGCGAAAGCATGCCGCAGGAGAAGGTGCCTGGTGCGACCGTGTTTGCCGGTACAGTAGTCGAGCTTGGCGCGCTGGATGTGGAGACGCAGAAGGTTGGCGGCGATACGATGTTCGCGCGGATCGTCGCACTCGTCGAGACAGCCGAAGAGTCTCAGGCTCCAGTGCAACGCCTCGCTGATCGCGTGGCCGCGTGGCTGATCCCCGTGGTATTGGTCTTTTTGCTGGCAGTTTGGTTCATCACGCACGACCTGCGAATGATCATCACACTGCTAATTTTCACGTCGCCTGCAGAACTCGGACTCGCGACGCCACTTGTAGTAATTGCGGCGATTGCGCGGGCAGCTCGGGCGGGCATCTTGCTCAAGGGTGGGATCTATCTCGAGCAGCTAGCGAAAATTCAGGTGCTGGCATTCGACAAAACGGGCACGCTCACGGTCGGCCGACCGACAGTGGTGCGGGTGGAACTGTTCGGCGAAACGACAGAGCCAGAGCTGCTTCAGATCGCGGCGGCCGCTGAGCGCCGGTCGAGCCATCCGCTTGCCAACGCTATCGTGGAGCGTGCCGAGGCAATGGGAACAAACATCCCCGAACCTACAGAGTTCGAAGTTATTCGGGGTCGCGGTGTTCGCGCTGAGATCGATGGTAAGGCGGTGCTCGCGGGGAACGCGGCGTTCCTCGCTGACAACAACGTTACGGTGCCGATGCGGGCGGCAGACGACGATCAGTCGCTGGTGTTCGTCGCAATTGAAGCGCGCGCGATCGGGGTACTACATCTCGCCGATCCGATTCGTGCCGATGCGAAAGCGGCGATCGCGCGTCTCAGGGCCAGCGGCATTCAACGCATCGTGATGTTGACCGGTGATAACGCGGCCACCGCGCAACGCATCGGTGCCGAACTTGGCGTCGACGCGGTGGAAGCTGACCTGCTGCCCGATGCGAAGGTGGCTGCAATCAAACGATTGCAAGTGGGTGGTCGGCTGGTCGCCATGGTCGGTGACGGTATCAATGACGCACCCGCGCTCGCGACGGCAGACGTTGGCATTGCGATGGGAGTAGCTGGCACGCAAGCCGCGATCGAGGCCGCTGATGTCGCCCTCATGACCGACGACATTGGGAAGATCGCGGATGCGCGGGACATTGCACAGCGCGCATATCGCACGATTCGACAGAACCTGTTTGTTGGCGTCGGGGTAGTGCACATCCTAGGCATTATGGCGGCGCTGCTGAAGCTGATCGGGCCTGTTCAGGCCGCGATGATTCATCTTGGTCCAGACATTCTGGTGTTTCTCAATTCTGTGCGGCTGCTGCGGATGCGGTTGTACGAAGCGCCGGCAACGGCGAACTAACGCACTGTTCTCGAAGTCTCCGAACGCTACAGCCCAAGAGTTTAGATGCAATCGGTGTATGCTCGCGCCGTGACATACGTCGCGTTGATGGCGGTTTGCGCGGGCTGTTTACCGCGTGCAACGTCACCCCCGTTGACAGCGCCCCAGCCGACATTCGACGTTGCACGGTTTTTTGACGGGCGCACCGACGGACGTGGAACGCTCACGATGCGTTTCGGCGCCGACCGCGCAGTAATCGTCCAGAGTATTGGGACGACTGCGGCGGACGGAAGCTTTCGGCTCGATCAAACGATCAAAGTGGGCAACGACGCCCCGTCGTCTCGAACTTGGATCTCTCGCCAAGCAGATTCACAGCAGCTGAGCATCTCGCTCAGCGAGGCAGATGGTGCTGTGAACGCCGAGTCTCGGGGGAATCTGTTACATCTTCGCTATCGCATGCGCTTTGCCGTGTACATGGAGCAATGGCTTTACTTGCGACCCGATGGACGCAGCGTAGATAACCGCGCGCAAATTACAGTGCTCGGTATTCCGTGGGCACGTCTGTCGGAGACAATCCTGCGCGCGGACGCGCCGCGGTAGCGTTCGCAGCATGCGGTTTCAAACGAGAACGCATCACAAAAACGCTTCGGCGAACAGTTCAGGGAGCGACACGTCAAACGGCACCGGAGCGCCTTCGGGATGCCAAGAAACTTGGTCGGTTACGATACGTCCAGCCGAGTTGTCGCACGTGAACTCCGTGATGTTTTGCTTGGCGTAATCGACCACCCAGTACAATCCCACGCCTTCTGCCAGATACAAATTGCGTTTGATCTCGTAGTCCAGTCGACGGCCGCGCTTTGACGCCACTTCGATCGCGAGCAGCAGATCACCCAAATCGTATGGATATGGTGGGCGCGCGCCGTCGGTCAGACGTACGACATAGACGTCCGGCTGCACGCGGTTGCGCTCGCGGTCACCACGTCGCACATCGGATGGCGACATCAGCAGCTTGCCAACGCGGTACTGGCGAATGTACGCGCGTAGCTGACCGTACAATTCGCC
>JANXUN010000217.1 GCA_025356185.1 Gemmatimonadaceae bacterium | reverse complement strand
AGCGTCAGCGCCCGATCAACCGCAGTGCGCACATCAGACAGGCCGAGCAGTTCCGCGCGCGCCGTCACAAACGCACGCGCTCGCATCATCCCTGGCAGCGCTTCACGCTCGGGAACGAGCGCGACGCGACGATAAATCGCCGGATGATCAATGGGCGATTCACCAAACACGCGCACCGTTCCGCTGGATGGTGCGAGGACGCCGGCCGCCAACTGCAACAGCGTACTCTTGCCCGCACCATTCGGGCCAAGCAGTCCGGTGATGCCGGCCGAAACCGTACACGAAATGTCGTTGACCGCGACCACATCGCCGTACCAGTGTGATACGCGATCAAACGCCAGCGGTGCCGTCGTCGTGTCAGCATTCGGTACTGCGGGTGCGGGGGCCGTCATGCGCGAATCCGCCGCATGCGCAGTACAACCACCGCAAATCCGGCCGCACCAATCGACGTCATGAGCACGAAATACACCCACAGCGCGGGCGGTGGATTGAGCTCCATGCCGCGATTGGATTCACCAAACAACATGAGCGCCATCGTACGCAGCGCACGCAACGGATCCAGCAGCTCGGCAACGCGCACCGATACGCCCGCTAAATCATCAAGGCCTGTGGCAATCGCCGCCAACAACAAAAACGCGCCAAAGATCGACGCGGTCGCGTACGCGCGGCGCGGTGTCCACACGGCGAGTGCTGCACCGATGCCGCTCATCGTCCAAGCCGTGAGTGTCGCTTGCAACAACACCGGACCAATGCGTGGACCAACCGTCGAAAACACGCCGGATGGATCTTTGGACAATCCAAATTCGCCAACGTACAGCAGTAGCAGCGGTGCGAGTGATACCACAAACAGCGCCGTAAAAATCGCGGCGCACCGCGAACTCGCGTAGGCGCTACGGGTCACATCGCGCGTAAACAACAGTGGTAACAGTTTGTGTTGCTGATCACGACTCAGCACTTCGGGCACCTGCGCCGCAAGAAACAACACGAACAGCAGCAGCTGCGCGCCAATGATCTGTCCGTAGCGAATTGGGAGCTGACCGTTGGACGCCGAGCTGGCGACCAACGTCGCCAGCGCAGGTAACATCGTCACGACAACGACGAACACCGGTATCACTTTTGCCTTCGCGGTGCGTCCAAATCCAAACATCGCGCGCAGACTCTGCACATAAAGCGCACTCCACGCACCCGATGCACCAACGCGCGGCCCCGTATAGCGCCGATAGCCCAGGTCATGAATCGCTGACGCGTCAGCGTTACTAGGCGCCGTCATGCGGTACTCGTGGCAAAAAGATCTTCCAGATGGCCGCGCCGCCGCTCCATACGTAACAGGGCGCTCCGGCGACGTACCGCGACATCGCGCACGATGTTGAGCGTGTGCGTCGATGCGCGATCGTCAACAGACGCCTTTGCGCTGCCTGCATTTTCCGATGCGCCATCATCCGTCAACGTCACCAGCACCCGCTGGCGTTCAGCACTCGCTTGCACACCCAACGCACGCAAGTCGCGCGCGAACGCATCGGCATCTCCATCGATCTCGACAATCAACGTGCTGGTCATCCCCGTCAACACGCCCAACCGTTCGGCGCGAATCAGTTTGCCGTTGTCCAGCAACACCACCGCGTCGCACATGCGTTCCAATTCACCCAGAAGATGCGATGACACCAACACCGAAATGCCAAACTCGCGGCCCGTGCGTTCGATTAACGCCAACATCTCATCGCGCCCCGCAGGATCGAGTCCGTTGGTTGGCTCATCGAGAATCAACAACTGCGGATCGTGCACCAGTGCTTGCGCGAGTTTCACGCGCTGCGCCATGCCGGTCGAATAGCCTCCCATCATGCGATAGCGTTCTTCAAACAATCCCACATGTCGCAACACTTCGGCCGCGCGTTCGCGCGCAGCCGTGGGCGGGAATCCTGAACAACGTGCGAGCCACGTGACAAACTCCGTCGCACTCATGTCGGGTGGCAGACAATCATGCTCGGGCATATAGCCCACCAGCCGTCTGATTGTCGCGGGATCGTGATCGATCGCATGCCCCAATACCTGCGCGGTACCCGACGTCGGTTCAACCAACCCTAAAAGCACCTTGATCAGTGTGCTTTTTCCCGCGCCGTTCGCGCCAACAAGACCGGTAATGCCGGCGTCGATGCGCACTGTCAGTGCATCGAGCGCCACGACATTGCCGTAGCGCCGACCCAGCGCGTCAGTCTCGACGACGCTCGTGCTCACGCGGTCGCGGCCATGGTCGTCGATGGGGTTTCTGCCAACGGCTCGGTGGATGGAAGCACAACCCCCGCTCTCGCGGCTCGCCGCTCCAAGGTGTCGCGATCGGTCAAACTGCGCAGCAGCGCGTCGGCCTCACGATTTTGCAGGTACTTCCCCTTTTCCCATCCTTCTACGATGCCCTTAGGCGTGCCGTAGCACAGGTCGGCAAGCTGAGCCACCGTAAGTCCAAGCCCTTCACGGAGTTGGCGAATGGCCTTTGGCGTCAACAATTCGTGCTCGGCGCGAATCGTCTCGGCGGCGGCCTTCTCAGCTAAGTCCCGCTGCTCGATAGTCCGATTCTCGTACCCGCACTTTTCGCAGCGAAAAAACTCGCGCGCAACCTCGGCCGACATGCCGCTGATGCGCAGCGTGACCGTCTCGCCGTGCAGGGCGTAGCGGCCACCACAACCGCGATGCGGCGATCCATCAAGTGTCGCAAGACTCATCAGTGAGAAAACTCAACGCGTAAGGGAGGCATGCCGTGCCAAAGCGGGCTGCTGAATCGTCGAACAGTCGTCATCGGTGCACCATCTGCGCCACCCCTTCTCTGCGCATCGCGCGCGTCCATGTCCGACTTCTGCCTCGTTCGCCAGCCCGTATTCGCCGCCAGCGGCGCGTTGATGGGTTATGAAATCCGCTACAGCGAATCCGACGACGGACAGCAAGCGTTCACACAGAGTTTACTCGACGGCACGTTCGACATGGTGCGCGGACCGCAACCGG